>JAHDEN010000054.1 GCA_020628815.1 Chloroflexota bacterium
GGCGGCGAAGACCGTTGAATCGTGTCAGGTCCGGAAGGAAGCAGCACTAAGGCGAACCCTTCGGGTGACTGGGATTACCTGGTTGTCATCAAACTTGTGGGTATTTTTTTTAACTATTCAGCATATTGGGGTTCCGCCGTAGGGTCTACGCCACCGGGGCGGATAGTCCGTTATAGGGTGAATTTATCATCCGGTGGCGTAGACCCCTACACAGATCGCTGACTAGTTTTAATGTTTTAGCCCTACAGCCTCCGCGAATCTTCCAAGCCTGAAGTATCCGATTGAAAGACCACGTGCGGTAAAATTTAAGTGCTGAGCCCACTAACGTGATATCAGATTACGGATCCGATCCGATGGTCTTGTTCCACACGAACGGCTAATCGACTTGGACATCGGCCGATTTAACATGGATAGCAACCAAACCATAAATGAATTAAAGGCAGCCTTAGCCCTAAAAGATCGCATTCTTGATCTGATTATGGCTGTCGATTCTATTCGGGACACGGCTACAGACCCAGCTGCGATGATGGCTGAAATTGTGCAGCTGATTGCACAAGATTACCAAACGGACCTATGCTTTATCGCCCTACTCAACCGAGAGACAGAACAAGTAGAAATGCAGGCGATCCAACAAAAACCTGACCTTGAAGCCAAGTACATCGATTCGCTGACTAAACGTGATGTAATTGCTCATACGCTTGGGTTTGACAGGGTAACGATCTGGGAGCGAACACAACATCCCCCGTTAATAGGCAATGCGCTAGATGCTGACATCGCCATCGTGCCGATTAGCTTAAAAGCGAATGAGCCTTTGGGGGTAATGTTGCTGGTCTGCCGTGAAACGTCATTCTCGGCTGGGGATATCGAATGCCTTACCTACATCGAAGATCACATCGATTCGGCCGTTATTCAGGGACAAACCTTTTACGAGCTGAGCAACCGCAACCAACAGTTAGAGCTGATCGCAAAAATCGACCAAATTCGGGACATGCATCTCCCCATCGATCAAATGCTCGAGTTAGTAGTTAATACACTCATCGAAGAGATTCCTAGTGAGCAAGGGTTTGCCATGCTGTATGACCAAGGGACAAAACAGCTTATTTTGCGGGTAGCAAGTGACGCGGAATATTTCGCTTCGGCCGAACCATATGCACAGATCTTGGCATTTTCAGAAAAAACACTTATTGATGGGGGGATGGTCATTCGCAATGGGCTAACTATTCCACAAATGCGCTCGATTATGTGCTTGCCCCTAATCTTATCTGACAAGATTATCGGCGTGTTGGGTCTGATCAACCGAAAAACAGCAAACGGGTTCCTAAACCAAGATACCCGGCTGCATCAGGCGGCCGGAAGCCAGATCGATACGGCTCTGTACGAAACGATGGAAAAACGGCATTTGCGAGAGGTTCTTGGCCGTGCTGTGGGGCCGCACATTATGGACCGGATATTGCACAACGATGCGAATGTGCTGAAATCGGAACGCATGGTTTTAACCGTCTTATACGCCGATATCCGTGAGTCTACTCAGATGACCATCGAAACGGAGCCAGAAGACTTAGTCGCCTTCATGAACGACTATTTACACACCATGAATCAGATTGTGTTGGAATATGATGGCACGTTAGACAAATTTGTGGGGGACGAAGTTATGGCCCTATTTGGCGCACCCATCCCTCAGGAAGACCATGCTTTACGCGCTTTAAAAGTGGCGCAAGATATGCTGGTAGCCCATGCAGAAATTATTGAACGCTGGAGAAAACGCGGGATCAACGCCCGACCGATCGGAATTGGCATTGCTACCGGTGAATTAATTGTGGGCGAGATGGGATCGACACAGCGGACCGATTACACGGTGATGGGGCATGCGGCCAATTTGGGTGCCAGAATTTGCGCCATAGCTCCTGGGGGCGAAATTTATATTTGTCCTGAAACCCATCGACTAACGGCCGCCCACACCGATGCGATACCGCTCGAGCCGATGTCTTTTAAAGGGATTAAAGAAAAAACGACCATCTACCAAGTGGCGCCGCTCGTTTCGACCCTTATTTCGGCTGAGGCCAATCGGCGCTTAGGTACGGATTTAAATCTTTAGCCTCAGTTTTGGATAAGAACCAAGACGCAAGTTGTCTTCCAAAAGAACGATGTCATCGGGCCTTTAGGCCTTAGATGACACCGTTCTAGTTGATTTCAAGTTAGATATTTGGGCTCAAATAAGTTGTAAAGACTATTTTTAGACGTTCCGAATTTAAGCAAAACTCAGGCTCTTTGGCATTTCTAACTTGGGTCGCTTTAAATCCGATCTACTTTGACCGCATGACGCCAACTAAATGAAGCCGATTAGCCGGGGGTAGTGCTGTCTCGAACCAGCACATAAACCGAAAAATGAGGGGATGGAAAGCCAAATAGGTAGGGTCTGGCACACACATCAGCTGTTCAACTTTTAAAGCAGATGGGTCTAATCTGGTTAACTGGGCTTGGCTGTTTGCTCGGTACCAAGTGGGAAACGTATCGGCCGCCACCCGGCCGTAAAGCCGTTCGACCAACCAATCTTGCACGGCCGAAAAGCGGCCGATGGCCTGGTTAAGCCAAGCGATCGGGTGCCTTTTGTTGGGGGTGATGAAGATAAAAACGCCCCCAGGTTTTAAGACACGGCCGATTTCGTTTAAATCCTGCTCGGGTGTTTCTAAATGCTCCAACAGCCAACTGCAGAACACCACGTCGAAGCTGTTGCTGGCATATGGCAACCGGTGGCTAAAGCCAACAGCGGCAGGCAAGTTTAGGCGATGGGTTCTGATCGATTCCCAGTCGGGATCAAGACCGATGGTTTGAGCAACAATTTGTGCTCCGTGGGTTTCAACAAGCTGCTCGATTAATCCACCTCGGCCGCAGCCCAAATCTAGCAGGCGGCTGTTGGGTTGGATATGTGCGCGCACAAGAGCTGCATAGGTCTCTGTCGCAGGCTCCCAACCCGGATTGATGAGCCGATATTGCTCACGAAGTTGATTTTGTTTATCGAGAGAAAGCACCGCCTGAGTTTAGGCCCGACGATTGTATAAATCAAATCCTGTTGTTTTGCCAGTTTATAATCTACTCACAAGATTTCGAATCTGAATAAACTCCAAGTAAAATCAGCCCATGAAAAACTTCGGCCGACCTATCACACTGATCTTAGCATTATTAATGATGCTAATCGCCTGCCAAACACAAGACGAGCCTGTTGAGACAGAAGTTCCCGAGCCAACAGCAACCCAACTGACTGAAACTGATACAGAAGAAACCGCCACCGAGCCGTTACCGACACCCGTTATTGAAGTGGTCTCGACACAGACCGATGCGTCATCTAATTCTAATAGCGAGGATGAGGTAATTGATGCGGCCGGGGAAGTTGTCCCGTTGGCCGTTGTAGAGTTCCCACCGCCAGCTAGGCCTTTCTTCTCCCCCATTAGCGAAGCACCCAGCGAGAAGATGATGGAAACCGCATGGCAGCTTGAGACCAACCTGCCGCTTGACCGGAACGATACTGAGCTGGCCAAAGGGTATTTGGGTGTGACGGATGAGCAAATTAACCAATCGCTGCCTGCGCCGGGGATCGACTATCAAATTGGGGATGTGATTGAATTTTCGGTCAACAACTTTAATATCAACACGTATGCCCGCGTCAATGCGGAACTGTTGGGAATTAGCGAACATGGGTATTTTTGGTTTGATGAGACAAACGGCAATTCTCGGCCGAGTTTAGCCGAAGTAGCGTTGGCCGGGGCTGAGTTTGATCAAATTTATAAAGACGTTTCAGGCTTTTTTGGAACAGAAGTACAGCCCGGCATCGATGGCCATCTGCGTGTGCATGTGCTCAACGCATCCCCCTTAACCCTATGCGCCAGCAGTGCGGAGCAAACAAACGTGCCCCCGTGTGGTTTATTGGGCTATTTCAGCAGTTTAGATTCGCAGCCCAAAGCGGTTAATAAGAATTCGAACCAAAAAGAGATGTTTGTTATGAACGGGTCTGTCTTTGGTCGAGAAACCTATTTATCAGTCTTGGCACATGAATATCGGCACATGATCGAGGCCAATTATGACAACAATGAGATCGACTGGGAAGTTGAGGGGTCGGCCGTTTTAGCGGAGGATTTGGTACGCAAGACGGGTGATGCGGTGAACCGAGGCAATTCATTTTTGCTCAATCCTGATCAACAGCTAAACAGATGGACAGATGCGGGGGCTGGAACCCATTACGGACAAGGGTTCATGCTCAACCGCTTTATCTATGACCGATTGGGAACCGATCTATATCGACAGTTTGCCCAAAGCGATTTGCAAGGGCTAGATGCGGTCACGGCCGTAGCGCTAGAGGCTGATCTGCCGTTTGACGGAACCCGCATTTGGCTCGATTGGCTTGTCGCACCTGCGATTCAAGATTTTCCGGTTGTTCCGGCCGAATATCCGGCACCGGCCAACAGCGTTACGGTGCTGGGTGACTTTGTTAGCAACAGCGGCTTTGTGGCAGACACAACTGTTAACCAATTTGCGGCCGACTATTACAACTTTGCCACCGGCCAAGCGTTCACCGTTGATTTTAAGGGTGATTCATTGGTGCCATTGATTGATATTCAACCGATCTCGGGTGAGCGCATGTGGGTTTCTCGCCGTACAAACAACAGTATGGCCCGGCTTACCCGCACGCTCGATTTAACCCAAGTCGACACGGCAACCCTGCAGTATGATGTTTATCGCGATATTGAACAGGGGTATGACTTTGCCTATGTGGCCGTCTCGGCCGATGGTGGCGCAACATGGGA
Organism: Chloroflexota bacterium; assembly: GCA_020628815.1. Classification (GTDB taxonomy): domain Bacteria; phylum Chloroflexota; class Anaerolineae; order Promineifilales; family Promineifilaceae; genus WTJY01. The sequence continues at coordinate 4,800 of JAHDEN010000054.1, forward strand.
ACAGCTTGTGTCAGACAACATGGATGGCCTCATCTTTCAAGACAACCCAGGTGAAAATGCGCTGACAGAGCGGTTTTATACCGGCCGTGGAGATGCTTGGACCCCAGCATCGGCCGACCTTAGCCCTTGGGCAGGGCAAGAAATTTTGCTTCGGTTCGAGTTTGTAACTGACCCGATTTTAAATTTTGATGGGATTGCGATCGATAATTTGGCGGTTCCTGAGATCGGATACCTGGACCCGGCTGAGGAAGATACAGGCTGGACGGCCGAAGGGTTTGTGCTTGCCACCGGCTTTATCCCCCAAACTTGGCATTTGCAGCTCGTGTATCCTACAAGTGATGGGGTACGTGTCGAAAAAATAGACGTTGACGTCACGGGGGCCACCACGTTTGAAGTGGAGGCAACAGACGGGGCTAACGGGCCGATTTTGGTTGTGGCCGCTTCTGCCCCTGTAACCCTCAATCCAGCTTCGTATCGGCTAAGCAGTCGTTAAAACCGGCAGAGAATTTCAATCGGCCAATGCAAAATCAACGGCCGCCTGCGCATGAATAAGCGTCGTGTCGAAAACCGGCACGGCGCAATCACCCGCCTTCACCAGCAAACCGATCTCTGTACAGCCCAGAATCACCCCTTGGGCACCGGCCGCAACCATCCGCTCAATTATCTGCAAATATGCCTTTTTAGACTCTGGCTTAATTTCACCCACTACCAGCTCTTCATAAATGATGCGGTGGACCGTGGCTCGATCTTCGTCTTCGGGAATCATCACGTTTAGCCCATGCTGTGAGACAAGTCGCCCTTTATAGAACTCTTGGGACATTGTGAAATCTGTCCCCAGCAAAGCGATGGTTCCGACACCGGCCGCCTTAATTGCGTCGGCCGTCGGGTCAGCAATGTGGATAAACGGAATCGAAATCGCTTGGGTAATCGCATCCCCCACTTTGTGCATGGTGTTGGTGCACAGCACCACGCAATCTGCTCCGCCAGCCTGTAAAGATGCGGCCGCACGGGCCAAAATCTCACCCGACTCATCCCATTTACCCTGCATTTGGAGCGTTTCAATCTCTGCAAAATCTACCGATAACATCAAACTTTCGGCCGAATGCAACCCACCCAGCCTGTCACGCACCTCTTCATTTATGATCCGATAGTACTCAATCGAAGACTCCCAACTCATCCCACCGATTAAACCGATTGTTTTCACTAAGAATTGTCCTTACTAATGACCAATGTCATATTTTACTCACTGGTGGTTTCTATTTACGATACTTAGACCATGCCTAAACCTCGTTCAATTTTCACCCCATACACCACCGAAGCCGCAAATTATACCTTATACGGATTTTTGTTTGGGCTTTGCTTCCCTATTATCGGCACCACAATCTCTGTATTTGTACAGCATTCTGAAATCAGACTAGCTCATTTTCTACCAGCTATTATCAGCAATCCGCTGCTGTGGATTATTACGTCTGCCCCGATTGTTCTAGCCATCTTCGCACGCTTTGCCGGAGTTAAACAGGATCGAGTGAACCAAACTGTAACCGACTTGGAAGAGGTTATTCAAGAATTAAACGACACGACGGTTTCAAAAGAGGTAGCTGAGGCCGCGACCAAAGCAAAATCTGAATTCTTAGCCAACATGAGCCATGAAATCCGAACACCACTCAACGGGGTCATCGGGATGACGAGCATCATGCTAGACACCCCTCTTACGGCCGAACAACGTGATTTTATGGGAACGATTCGGCGCAGTGGAGACAGCTTACTCACATTAATCAACGATATTCTCGACTTTTCTAAAATCGAAGCGGGTCAGCTAAATCTTGAATGGGTTCCATTTGATTTGGCGCAATGTATCGAAGATGCGCTTGATTTATTGGCTCCGAAAGCGGCCGATAAAGGGTTAGAGCTTGCCTATATCCTGAATAAACCAACGCCTCACTACATCGTGGCTGACCCGACCCGGCTCCGGCAGATTTTTGTTAATTTGGTAGGGAATGGGGTTAAGTTTACCGAAAAGGGTGAAGTTACGATTCATGTCAACAGCGAGCAACAAGATGACGGCCGCTTTCAAATCCACTTCTCGGTACAGGATACAGGCATCGGCATTCCTGAAGACAAAATCGGCCGTTTGTTCCAATCATTTAGCCAAGTAGATGCCTCTACCACCCGCAAATATGGGGGGACCGGCTTAGGCTTAGCGATCAGCAAATGTTTGTCAGAGCTCATGAACGGCCGGATGTGGGTTGAAAGTGAATTTGGCAAAGGGTCCGCCTTTCAGTTTGAAATCCTAGTTGAAAAAGCGGAAGAGGCCCCTAAACAGTACCTGATGACCGACCATGACCTGCAAGGAAAAGAGGTGTTGGTGGTTGATGATACCGAGGTCAATCGGGTGATCCTGAAACATCAAACCACAACTTGGGGCATGGTGCCTTACATGGCAGCAAATGCGGCCGAAGCGCTACACATGCTTGAATGTGGCAAAACGTTTGATATCGCCATTTTAGACATGCAGATGCCCGAAATGGATGGGGCGGAGCTGGCTCAGATTATTCGTGATAAATATTCTGGGAAAAAGATGCCGATTGTATTGCTCACATCACTCGGCCGCCTAGAAGACAGTGGCCTTTTTGATCAGCAATTATCAAAACCGATCAAACCATCCCACCTTTACAATAATTTACGCAAGCTATTTACGGAAAAATCAGAAGAATTACCAACTGCCCGCAAAGCGGAGTCTGAGTTTGATGGCAAATTGGGGGAAGTCCATCCGCTAAAAATCTTGCTGGCCGAAGACAATGTGGTGAATCAAAAGGTAGCTCTAAGAATGTTAGACCGCATGAGTTACTCGGCCGAAGTTGCCAATAATGGGCTTGAAGCGCTTGAAGCGTTACGCCAAACGGAGTATGACGTGGTCCTCATGGATGTACAGATGCCTGAAATGGATGGGATGAAAGCGACAACCCAGATTTTGGCTGAATGGGGAGCAGACAACCGGCCGACGATTATCGCTATGACGGCCAACGCGCTCTCCGGTGACAGAGAGCGCTTTCTGGCGGTCGGCATGGATGACTACATCAGCAAACCGGTTTCGGTTCAAGAGCTAAACCGAGCGTTGCGCTTGGTTCAGCCCAGGTCTAAAGCTGACTAAATTTGATCTCACCATCGACGATGGTAGCCTGCACTTTGACATTTTTAACCTCGTCAGGATCTACAGCAAACAAATCACGATCATACACCGTAATATCAGCCAGTTTCCCAGGCGAAATCGACCCTTGCGTCGCCTGAGTTCCGGCCGTTTCGGCCGCCGCCAGCGTAAACGCCCGAATCGTCTCTGCCATCGTCAGCTTTTGCTCCGGGTGCCAGCCGTCTGGTGCATATGCTCCGCTCAGCTTTTTGCGCGTCACCGATGAATAAATCCCGATCATCGGATCGATCGGTTCCACCGGACAGTCAGAGCCATAAACCAATAGAGCGCCCGTATCTAACATCGTGCGCCATGCGTAGCTGTATTTTGTCCGTTCCCCCCAATGTTTATCCGCCATTTCCATATCGCTGGTGCAATGAATCGGTTGCATCGAAGCGATAATATCGAGCTTGGCCAAACGGTCTAAATCTTCTTCCACAAGAATCTGCACATGCTCGATTCTGTGACGCAACTTGGATTTTAATCCGAGTTGCGCCTCCTCTTTTCGTACCGCTTCGTACACGTCTAAAATATCGTGGTTGGCTTTGTCACCAATCGCATGTACCGTCACGCTCAAATTATTGGCGGCCGCTTTCGAAGCGATTTCGTACATCCCTTCTTTATCTACCACAGTGATTCCGTAGGTGTCCGTTGTCCCTTCGTACGGTTCTACCATCAGAGCTGTTTGTGGCCCTAAAGCACCGTCAGCGAAGATCTTGATGCTTCCAATGCGCAGCCACTCATCCCCAAAATCGGTGTGCAGCCCGGCCGCAATTGCGCTATCAACCATAGCGGCCGGAATGTTTTTATAAAACCGTAGCCCCAGTTCACCGTTCTTCCGCAGCGTTTGCAACGCACTAAAACAGTCTGGCCCATCAAAGTCATGGATGCCAACCAAGCCAACCTCCCAGCATTTTTGCTGGGCATCCTGCATGGCGCTCACAATTTGATCATGGCTAGGATCAGGGATAACGTTGTACAGGAGTTGCATCGCCGTTTCAAAAAGAATCCCAGTTGCATTGCCATCAGCATCTCGCTGAATTTCACCACCAACCGGATCGGCCGTGTTTTTATCGATTCCGGCCGCTTTTAGCCCCTTACTGTTGGCCCAACCGGCATGACCACTTTTATCACGCAAAAAACACGGGCTATCAGGAACCAATTCATCTAATTGACTAGCCGTAGGAAAAGAAGTGTCAGCCCACAGCTCATTCTTCCATCCACGACCCTGAAGCCATTCTCCGGCCGGAGTTTTGGCTGCAAATTCTTTGATTCGTCGGTCCACCTCTGCACGGTCAGCAACATCGAGCAAATCAACTCGCTGAAGTTCCATCGCGTAATGCATAAAATGCACATGCGCGTCAACCAATCCCGGCGTCACCCCTTTCCCCTGTAAATCGATAACCTGCGTTCCATGCCCGGCCAAAGGCAAAATGAATTTGTCTGGCCCAATCGCAGTGATTTTATTTTTATCGATGGCCACGGCCGAAACAACAGGCAAATCATCGTCCATCGTATGAATCATTCCGTTATGCAAAATTAAAGTCGCAGTCATTTTTTCTCCTTTGGGTATGCCAGACAATCAGGTTTTCTAGCACCTTTTCTCTTTCTCTATTCTCGATTAATAAACACAGTAGCTAAATTCACAAAAAAGGCGAGTAGCAGCAAAATAATGCCTAGCGCCAAAGCTAACGAAAAATTCCCTTTACGTGTCTCTTCTACAATCGCGGTGGTTAGAACCTGTGTTTGCCCCCGAATATTGGCCCCCACCAACATCACCGCCCCAACTTCGCTAATAGCCGCCCCAAACCCTGCTACAAGCCCAACAATCACCCCATTACGGGCTTCGCGCAGCGTGGTAAACAGCATTTGCCGATTGGTTGCCCCCAACACAAACATTTGCTGGCGCAGTTCAGGGCTTACTTCGCGCACCGATGTCATGGTGACACCGATAATCAACGGCAAAGCCAATACCGTTTGGGCCACAACCATCGCCGTGGGTGAAAACAGCCAGCCTAGCCCACCTAACGGCCCTTGGCGGGACAACAGCAAGAATACGACCAATCCCACCACAACGGGCGGAAACCCCATGCCGGTGTAAATAAAGGCGGTAAGCCAACGTCGGCCGCGAAAATCACGCAGACCAAGCCAGGCACCGATGGGAACCCCCATCAACCCGCCCAGCACCACCGCCAGCCCGCTTACCCACAGGCTGAGCCGCACAATTTGCCATAAGGCGGGGTCACCACTAAGCAGTAATTGAATTGCGTTTAGTAAATCTTCAAGCACCAGCGGATTTTCTGCTGTTCGGCCGGTTTAGTCAACGTTGTGTAACTGTTTTATAGCGTCATTGAGTTTAAATTTTATGAAAGTTAAAATTGCTCACTCTATGAACAATACCCGCTTTGCACTCTTACTTCTTTTAATCGTGTTTGGATTGATGGCCTGCACAGGCAACACAGAAGAACCGGCCGTCCTCAGACTCGCAACGACCACCAGCACCTACAACTCCGGGCTGCTCGAAGCGATCGTCCCTGACTTTGAAACCCAATTTAATGCCCGTGTAGATGTCATTGCCGTGGGGACCGGCCAAGCGATCAAGCTGGGTGAATCGGGGGATGCTGACGTGATTTTGGTGCATGCACGCAGCCGTGAAGATCAATTTATCGCAGACGGGCACGGCGTTGAGCGGCTAGACGTAATGTTTAACGACTTTGTGATTGTTGGACCGGCCGATGATCCGGCCGGCATTCGAGGAACCACTCTGGCCGCTGATGCGTTACGCGCCATAGAGGAAGCACAGGCCCCATTTGCTTCTCGGGGGGATGACAGCGGGACGCACATACGGGAAAAAGAGCTTTGGATCGCGGCCGGTTTTGACCAATATCCACCGGGGGATTGGTATCTATCATTGGGGCAAGGGATGGGAGACACGCTCCGTTTTGCCAATGAAACGCTGGCCTATACCATGACAGATCGGGGGACGTTTTTGGCTACAAAAGACAGTCTGCCAGATTTAGAAATCATGGTGGGTGGCGTTAATATCCAAGACAACCAAGATGATAATCTATTTAATCCCTATGGGGTGATTCCGGTTAGCCCTGACAAAGGGGGAGCGGCCGAATTGGCGAATCATTTTGCAAATTGGTTAATCGCAGAGCCAACTCAAAAAGCGATTTCAGAATTTGGGATGGAAAAATTTGATCAGCCGCTCTTTTATCCCAATGCCACCGAGGAATAAGCCTAGGGCTTAAAATTCTGGGGCGGCTCTACGCGTCGATCTATTCTCGGGTAAACTAGATAGATGAAACTTTATCTAATCCGCCATGCACAGTCTGCAAACAATGCCATATTTACAGAGGAAGAATATTGGACCAAACGCTCATCTGATCCTGAAATCACAGATATCGGTCACGAGCAGGCGGCTCTACTAGGCCCTCATCTTGCAAAGCCCTCGGCCGAGCCTCGTCAGCATTCGTATCAGGAAAATCTAAGCTTTAACTTTGGCATCACACATCTTTATTGCAGCCTGATGACACGCTCAATATTGACGGCCGAATACATTAGCAAAGCTTGCAATCTGCCCCTACACGCACATGAAAATATTTTCGAGAAGGGAGGAATCTACAAAGTTGACGAGCATGGGAAAAGACATGGGCTACCCGGCCGCAACCGAGAGTATTTCAACAGTCGCTTTCCCAGCCTCATTTTGCCAGAAAGTTTTAATGACGCCGGTTGGTACAATCGAGCGGCAGAATCAACGGATGAATTTATAGATCGTACAGCACAGGCGGTCGCTGACATTCGCCATGCACATGAATCTACCAACGATGTTGTGGCGCTTGTGGTCCATGGGGACTTTATTGACCAGTTTATAAATGAGCTGATGAATGTAGACCGAAAAGCTGAAAATTATGCGGGTGGTAATTGGTACGCAAACTGGGTGTCCAACAATACATCAATCTCACGCATAGACTTTAATAAAGGGGCGCACAACGTCATCTATTTAAATAGGATTGATCATTTACCGGCCGAATTAGTGACATGGTAACTGTGCTGAGTTTAGGAATCTAGGACGGACCGAATAACGTTGGTGGCTCCAGCGTCGAGCAGGGCTTTGCGCACATCTTCCTCAACTTCATCGTTGACAAGGGCGATCATATTTCCCCCTCTGCCTCCCCCACTCAATTTTGCTCCCAAAGCTCCGGCCTTACGTGCGGCCGTAATTAACTTTTCTAGTTCGGGGGATGAGACCGTCATGTCTTGCAGCACATGCTGATTAAAGTTCATCAGCGAGCCAAGCCCCTCAACATCACCGCGATTTAACGCTTGCCGCGCTTGATTGGCGATTTGGCCACAGCGAATAAACAACGACTCAAACTCAAATCGGTTGGTCAGCCACAGCAGCCTTACGTCCCGCACACTTTCCGATGTCGGAGCCGGAATCCCCGTATCTGCAATCAAAAAGGTAAATGATGCGCCGGTCGAAAATGTTTTAATTCCCGGCATAAACAGCATGTAGCCATCGCCGCCCAGCAGATAGTTGTAGGTATCTACATCATCAAAAAACAGATCACGCACAAAATAAACCGGCTTATTGTATGAAACAACGGTGTTGTCGATGCCGCTAGGGGTGCCATGATAAATTCGCTCAATTTCATACGTCATCCTAGAAACAACGTCTGATTTAGCAAGCTGTGGCACGTTGTAATGGTTCGCAAGGGCGCGAAACAAGGCGGCCGACAGTGCAGCACCGCTTCCCATGCCACCGGCCATTGGAATGGTGCTGGTTAAAGTGATTTTTAAACCGTCATCTCGCAAAGCAAGATCTGGCGATTGTTTGAAAAAGTCGCGGATCGCTCGTGATTGGGGATGGTTGTCATCAGCTTCATAAAGCCATAACCGTTCATCAAGGTCAGGCATGACCAACTCGATCCCATCTTCTGAATCGGTAGATTCAACCACAGCTTTGGCCTGCACAGACTCAATCGGCACTGCGATAGCAGGCTGTCCATACACAACCGAGTGCTCGCCAAACAAAATAATCTTGCCTGGGGCTGTAGCACTGCTCATTGTTTCTGTTATATGCGGTATACGTAAATTTCGTACCGTTTTTGGAGCTTCGCTTGAGAGTTCTGCCATATGGCTATATTCGGCCGTTTTTTTCAGACTGCTTTTTTATTGCGAATCGCATAACCATCTCCTCAATCCCTCGCCATGTCGAGGTTCGAGTTTAACCAATTTCCGCTTTTCAACCAAAAAATCTCTTGCTTCATCAAAAGTCATACCCTGATGCCGCATCAGCCAACCAGCAATCAATGTCGCTGACCTGCCTCGTCCCTTTGCGCAGTGCACATACACATTCCGCCCTTCTTCAACCTGGCTCTGAATAAAATCAACACCGGCCGAAATCACATCTGAGCTAGGAACATGGATATCAGGAACTTTTAATTTTAAATGACGAATATCATGCTGTCTGAACAAATCGAGATCATCAGATCGCTCATTACGGATATCTATAACTGCCCCTATCTGATTTTCAATCAGATACTCATAATCTCTTGCATAGGTTGGGGCCCCACCTAACCACACACGGTCCGTTATTTTATCATACCAGCGGTTACCCTGAACACGCTCGTAAATAAAGCGAATGATCGGATAAAGTTTGTCAAAAAAGTAGTGAAAAAGTGACATTTCAAAAAATTAAATAAGCGATTGATTAGCCCACTCAATATACAAGATTCTGGCGAGCATAGGGTCATATTGTTTTAAACCATCAAACTTTTTTAATTTCATTTTTACAGTCCGCTTCATTAGTTTAATGTTAACGATTGAAGTTAGAAAGGTGATTTGATTCCTATTCCTTTGACCAACTCAAAGTTTTCAGAGCCAGATGACATATATAAAGCGAAAGGAGTACTAACAAACTATCCGATGACACAACTTTGACACAACAACGATCAATCTGACACGTTTTTGAAACAAATTTTCACCACTTTTTACCCATCCACCCCGTATCATTCTTGTATATGGCAGTCACGAACTGCCCCCAAATAACTTAACGATCAGTACGACAGTTTCCAATAAGTGAAGCTGTCGTATTTTTTTACCGGAGTAGTAAAAAATGAACGATTACGCTTTAGCAAAACTACTGCATAACGAGTACGAAACAACGTTCTCAAACCCAGACACCAACGAAAATGTGCAATTTCGAAACGAAATTCGTCTTTCATCTGTTGTCATTGGCCTGCCACTCGCAGTCGCCATTTTCTCTGCCATTTTATTTTAATTTTAAACGAAGAAGAATAAGCTATGTCACACCCAAACCTAACCAAATATTACCGTAGCGACATTGAGCGCGATTCAGAAGGTTCAACCATCGGATTGGTCCTTAATTTAGTTGTAATCGCAACTGCAGTGTTCGCAGCAGTTGAATTTCTCTTCTAGATTTTTCTAGAACAATCCAACAAAAAAGCCGCTCATGTTTTTCATGAGTGGCTTTTTTATTTTCTGCCAAAGTTAAACCGGCCGCTTAACCACCTGCAACAGGCGTAAACACAGACAGCTCTTCATTCTCATTGAGCCTAGTTTCAGATTCAGAATTATGCTCCTCGTTAATGGCCCACAGCACATCTTCCCAGCTAATTCCAACCGATGCGAGAGCCTCTGCTACGGTTGCACCCTCATCCAGTTCAAGCCATTTCCGGCCGCGATTCTCTCTCGGCAATTTATCCCTTAGTGGGCCATACAATCTCAAAAATACGCGCATCTGACTCTTATCCCTGCAAAAAATTCAATATCCAAGTCGCTAGCTCTTTTGTGTTGCGTGGCTGATCAAGTGTTTTTCTTGCGGCCGCAATTGTCTCAGACCGGATGCGGTCTGTGCGCGCATCCATCAACGCTTCAGAAAAACTTGGCAAAAACTCAGGGTGTCCTTGAATGCCCAACATATTTTCGCCAACCATAAACATTCCCACATTGCAAAACTCGTTTCCAGCCAGCAGCTTGCCGTTCTCCGGCATTTTTACAACCTGATCTTGGCAGCTCAACAGCACGTTAAAGCCATCTAAAGTTGGCGTCATCCACTCTTTTTGCTCGTACATCTCAAATGAATGCACCCCAATCCCCCACCCTTTTGGTGATTTGATCGTTTCTCCACCCAAAGCGTGTGCCAACATTTGATGACCAAAGCATATACCAACCAGCTTGCTCCCGGCCGCGTTCAGCTCGCGATAATAGCTGGCAAGATTATGCACCCAATCCAAGTCATCATAAACAGACGCGCTAGAGCCACCCACAACGTATCCATCATAATCGGCCGGATTATTAGGATAATTTCCAGCCATAATATCAAACTCAGTTAGCTCGACGTTAAATTCTGGGGCATGATCAAACAGGTTACGAAAAATATCTGTATTTCCGCCACCCGTCACGTGATGGTAGCGTTCTGGCACCGGGCCACTGCAAAGCAAAGCGATTTTCATGCCGGAATTATAGTCCCGAGACGCGCCAACGGCACGTCTCTACAACACATTTCCCACGCAGGAGCGCCCCTGGCAACAAAAAAGGCCTGCACCAGCGGTACAGACCTTCTCTAATAACAATTGAGTACAGCTAAAAACTGATAGCTGTAAACTGATAACTGACAGCTAACTAGAACATCCCAACAATCTGACCCGTTTCCATGTCAATGTCGATGTCGTAGTACGCCGGCCGGGTTGGATACCCAGGCATCGTGCTCATCGTACCCAATAGCGGATAGAGGAAGCCAGAACCAACAGACGCACGGATCTCACGAATCGGCACTGTAAAGCCGGTTGGCCACCCTTTTAGCTCAGGATCATGGCTGATTGAAAGATGGGTTTTCGCCATACACATCGGCAAGCCACCAAAGCCATTCGCTTCATAGCTGGCGATTTGCTCTTCCGCTTTTTCAGAATATTCAACACCGTCAGCGTTGTACATTTCTTTGCAGATGATTTCGATTTTCTCTTTGATCGGCAGATCCAAGTCGTAGAGGAATTTGAAGTCGCTCTCCATCTCACACGCCTTAACTACAGCCTCAGCCAAATTAGATGCGCCCAAGCCGCCCAATGCCCAATGGTCAGACATCACAGCGTCAACAGCACCGGCTTCGACGGCCGCTTTGCGAATCATTTCAACTTCGTTGTCGGTGTCTGTGTGGAATTTATTGATTGCCACAACAACCGGCACGCCGTACATACGAGCATTTTTAATGTGTGCGCGTAAGTTGCTCAACCCTTCTTCAAGCAGTTCCAAATTCTCTTCCGTGTAAGCACGATCAAGCGGTTTACCCGGGGTCACTTTTGGACCACCACCATGGGTTTTAAGCGCACGTACCGTTGCAACAAGAACTACAGCGTTGGGCACAAGGCCAGAGTAGCGACATTTAATGTTGAAGAACTTCTCCATACCGATGTCAGCACCAAAGCCAGCCTCAGTCACAACGTAACCATCCTCACCCACTAATTTGAGGGCGATTTGGTCAGCTACAATTGAGCTGTTGCCGTGTGCGATGTTGGCGAAAGGTCCAGCGTGGATCATCGCAGGAGTTCCTTCTAGCGTCTGCATCATCGTCGGTTTAAGCGCGTCTTTCATCAACACGGTCAACGCACCTGCACAACCGATATCTTCGGCCGTTACAGGTACACCGCTCCGGCTCATACCGATTACCATACGACCCAATCGTTCGCGCATGTCTGGCAAGCTGGTCGCCAGCGCCAAAATAGCCATGATTTCAGAAGCAACGGTAATGTCGAAGCCGGTTTCACGGGTGCGACCTTTCTCTTTTGGTCCAGTCCCGATCGTGATTCCGCGCATCATCCGGTCGTTACAGTCAACCACGCGACGCCAGGTGATGGTGTCAGGATCGATGTCCAAACGAGCGAAACGGGCCGCTTCTTCGGCCGTCAAATCTTCAGGATTGGTTTTGTCGATGCCCAATTTTTTGAGGCGACGCAACATTGAAGGAGAGAATGAACGCACCCCTTTTTTGGCTGGAGTCAACCGGCGATAAAGAGCCTCGTCACTTTGGCTAGCTTCATGGAACAAACGGGTATCGATGGCGGCCGCCAACACGTTGTTCGCAATTGAAATCGCGTGGATGTCGCCGGTTCCATGGAGATTGAACTCTTCCATCGGAATAACCTGGCTGTAGCCACCACCGGCCGCGCCACCTTTGATCGAAAAGGTTGGACCCATAGACGGCTGGCGAATGCAGGTCATCACTTTTTTATCTAAATGGGCACCAAGCGCTTGGCTCAAACCAACAGTTGTGGTTGTTTTACCCTCACCCAACGGGGTTGGGGTGATAGCGGTAACCACAATGTAGTTCCCATTTTTCTGATCAGCAAGACGCTCACGAACGTCAAGACTGACTTTCGCTTTGGTCCAACCGTACATTTCAAGTTCTTCGTCCTTGATGCCAGCTTCACGCGCGATCTCGAGGATCGGTAGTGGGGTTGCGGCTTGGGCGATGTCGATGTCGCTAGGGACATCTTCCAACATGTTTTCGAGTTTATGTGCCATTTTTGGCCTCCTTCTGGAAACGCGATTTTTTCTTTTACGAACCCCGGTGTAGGGGTCGACGGGGTCGGAACAATTTATTTTCTTCGGAGCCAAGTTGAACCCGACCCCGTCGACCCCTACTAATCTTCAGATTCAAACTGTTTATAGATTTTTGTTAAGTGACTCAAATGGTCACTGTCATGATTGGCGGCGACTTCAATCAAACGTTCGGCCGTCAAATCACCATAAATGTCATGTTTGACCGATTTACTCAGCTGATTGGCAGGTAACATTTTGACCCGTTCAACCAATCTTCGACGACTCTCTTTCCAACGAATAATCGAGTCTGTTAATTCCGGCCGACCTAAGTCCGCTTCTGTATTCCAATATGCGGTAAAGGTTTGCTGTTTACCCGTTAGCATCCCGTCTAACCAAATCAAGTACGCTTCTCGTTCAATTTTGGCCAGATGTGCCGCGATTAAACGAAAAGACCACTCTTTGGGAGCTGGTCGCCAATCCTGATATTGGGCCACATCGTATAACATGGCGCAGAGGTTATCGTGCCCTTTTAAAAGTTGATCAAGCTGGTAAGTGAGTATTGCCATGAATTCTTAGCGTGATGCCTGTTGCGTGGAGCGTAGGCTGTTTTTCAAACAAAACGTTCTACGTCCCACAAATCACGCCGCCCCATCATTTTCTGGGGCGATCGCCGTACCGGGATAAGCATATTGCCCTCGCCCGGCCTTAAAATCGACCATGATTTCATTCAAATGGTCTTCATGCTCTTTGTCATGCTCAACCGCCATCTTCATGATATCGACGGTACGGAACTCGCCAAAGTGGTCGTGTGTACCGGTCATATTGAGTTGATCTTCGTCAAGCCTGCGCAACGTCATGACAACTTCGTTACGCCGTTCACGCCACATGCTAATTGAGTCTTGAATATCGTATGAGCTAAAATCCCAACCTGTGTTGGTGTAAAAGGTGTAATGCCGTTTTTCTCCGGCCGAAAGCACCTGTGCTCGGTTCAAATGGCAGTCAAGTTCAACTTGGGCCATGTGGGCCGCAATAAAGCGAAACGACCATTCATCCGGCGCAGGTTGCCAGTCTTGATGATTGGCAACGGAGAAAAACAGCGCACAAATCCGGTCTTGACTCGCCTGCATTTCCGAAATTTGTGCTTCTAAATTCATTTCCTTTTTCCTCTATATTTGATGCAATTCTAGGGCTAGTCGTTTCTGCTTCGTTAATGCTCGCAAAACAACTAGCCTGGGCGAGCCGTTTCTGCTTCGCTAACGCTCGCAAACGACTAGCCCCTACTGGTCACTTCAAACTTAATACTTTTTACTTTCTACGACGGCGTTTACGCTCACGTACGGGTGCAGCCGGTTCTGGTGGTGCTTCGCCACGCGCTTCGGCCCGTGCGGCTGCTTTTGCCGCTTTGATCGCCGCGTCTTTAGGTGCCATCTCTTTGATCCACGTTAAGCAATTTTCGTCGTTCCCCATCATCACGTCACCGGCCAAAATGCCGTCCATGATTTCATGGTGATTCGGGTTCGTAATTGCAGATGTCATCCCGGCCGCCATGAACATGGTTAGCGCATGGGCATTTAGCGGGTTTCGCTGTGGCAAACCAAACGAGATGTTTGATGCACCGCAGCTTGTGTTTACCTTTAACTCTTGGGTCAACCGACGGACCAATGCAAACACTTGGCGACCAGCGTACCGCATCGCCCCAATTGGCATCACCAACGGGTCGATTAAGATGCTTTCTTTGGGAATCCCATAATCGGCCGCGCGTTCTACGATTTTCTTGGCAACCGCATACCGCACGTCAGGATCTTCAGAAATGCCGGTTTCGTCGTTCGAAATACCGATCACGGCACAGTCATATTTTTTAACCAAAGGAAGAACGCGCTCCATCTGCTCGTCTTCACCAGTAACCGAATTCAAGATCGGCCGACCTTCACATGCTTCCAGCCCTTTTTCTAAAGCCTCTACAATTGAAGAGTCGATACAAATGGGAACATCTACCAGGGACTGTACCAGTTTAATAGTGTCAGCCAAAATTTGCGGTTCATCAGCTAGTGGGATGCCTGCGTTCACGTCTAAAATGTGCGCACCCTTGGCAACTTGCTGCAACGCATCACGCTCAACGCGGCTATAGTCACCGGCCGCCATTTCACGGGCTAGCAGCTTGCGTCCCGTCGGATTAATCCGCTCACCAATGACACAAAATGGGTGATCAGGGCCGATTTTTACGACCCGTGTTTTCGATTCAACGATTGTTTCAAAACTCATGTTTTTTCAGTAGTCAGTTATCAGCAAACAGTGGTCAGTCGTCAGTTTTGCTTTGACTGATCCTTGGTCACCGATTACTGGTCACTAGTCTCCGGCGACAGGTTCAGTCAATACAGGACTTTCCACCGCTGCCATCTGCGGCCGAGGCCATAATCCAGCTCCTTTCACAATATCGGGCACTTGGTGCTCAAGCTTATACGCCATAATATGCGCACCAGATACCCCTTCAATCTCCATTGCTTGCTGGATCAACTCAATGCAGATTTTTTTTCCTTCTTCCGCTTTTTTCCCTTTGGGGGCACCATTTAAACGATCAATGATCGCATCAGGAATCCGTACACCGGGAACGTTTTTACGTATAAATTCGGCTGATCGTCCACCCTTCATCGGGCCAACACCAACCATAATAAAAGCTTTTTCGTGCAGTCCCATATCTACCGCCCGTTTCATGAATTCCTTAAACCGTGGAATATCAAAGCAGTATTGAGTTTGAATAAAATCTGCTCCAGCCTCAATCTTTTTCGCCATGCGGATCGGCCGGAAATCAAACGGCATCGCAAATGGGTTAGATGCTGCACCTAAAAACAGCTTAGGAGCCGTGGTCAGCGGCCGACCGCTCAAAAACATGCTTTTATCTCGCATAATGCGGAGCGTGCGCAACAGGTGCATACAGTCAAAATCAAATACCCGTTTGGCTTCAGGCTGATCACCGGCCGTTACATCGTCACCAGTCAGGCACAACACGTTGCCCACACCCAACGCGGCCGCTCCCAACACATCCCCTTGAATAGCGATGCGATTTTTGTCGCGGCACGAAATTTGTAAAATCGGGTCCAATCCCTGCTGAGCCGTGAGCGCAGAAACAGCGACAGACGACATGTGGCAGTGTGCGCCCGATGCATCTGTGGCGTTATACGCATCAACAGCACCTTCCATCACACCGATCTCATGGATCACATCCTGCGGATTGCTGCTGTCTGGTGGTCCAAGCTCGGCCGTAACCGCAAAGTGGCCAGCCCGCAAAACACGCTCAAGATTGGTGCCTGCTTTCATTTCACCCGTCATGATCCACTTCCGTTTTTCTCAAGAACCGGAATCGTATTGATCCCAACCCACCCTTTTGGCACTTCTTTGTCCACGCCGGTCAACATATTGACCCACGCAGAGGTGCCTTCAAGTTGGCGGTTCACAGGCGGTTGGATGTGGGTGATCTCGTGGCCCCAAGTCCCCATTTGTTCTGACCGTTCAAACGCCTCGACCCAGACACAGCGCATCTCAGGTTTTACTTCACAGGCGCCGTTTTCACGCACACCACCGCAAGCACCGTTGCGCAAGTTCTTGGGGCAAGACATAGAACAGGTCATGCCGGTCGAGTGCAAAACACACTGACCGCACATTTTGCAGTTAAATATTTTTTGTTTACTCCAATCCTCAGGCCCAGAAATCCAGCGGTCTACACGTTCGTAACCGATGCGTTTAATAACAGGGTCGAGTTTTTGGAACAACGTTTTAGTTGAGCCGTAAGCTCGCTCAAGCATTTGTGGATGGTCGCGTAACCAACTTCCAATACTCATAATATTTTGTTGTCAGCTGTTAGTTATCAGTTGCCGGTTGAACAGACCGAAAAACCGTCAGGGTATGACTGTTTACTGAAGACTAAACAACTATTTTGCTCTTCTGCGTCGACGTCGGCCGGTATCAGCCGCAGCGGTTACCGCTGCTTCGTCGATCATGAACCCACGTGCCTCAACGGCAAGTTCAACAGGTTCAGCATCGAGCGCTTTTCTCATGGCGAGAACGTGTTCCGGCGCGCTACCACAACATCCACCGATAATAGAGGCACCCAAGGTACGAATACGCTGAGCATACTCAGCCATCGCTTCTGGGGTTCCGTCATATTTCAGTTCATTGTTGATCCACTGTGGCATTCCGGCGTTTGATTTAGCGACAAGTCGAGCATCTGGCACTTCTTTGTGCATCAGATCCACAACCATTTCGATTTCATCAATTCCGTTGCCGCAGTTTGCGCCAAATGCGAACAAGTCCCACTCATTCATGGTGCGTGCTGCGTTTTGAGGTGTAACCCCCATCATGGTACGTCCTTTGGTGTCAAAGGTCATCGTGGCACAAATCGGCCGGTCAGACACCTGACGGATTCCTTCAACGGCCGCTTTGACTTCGTCCAGATCGCTCATTGTTTCGATCCAGAACAAATCAGCACCGCCATCGTGTAATCCTTTAGCCTGAATCGCAAACGATTCAACCGCTTCTTCGAAGCTCATGTTCCCCATCGGTTTCATAATTTCACCGGTGGGTCCAATCGAGCCTGCGACAAAGACAGGTTGAGACGCTGATTCGGCCGCTTTTTTGGCAATCGCTGCCCCTTTTTCGTTCAGCTCGGCCGAACGATCCTGCAAGTTATGCAGTTTAAGGCGGAAGGTCGTGCCACCAAAGGTGTTGGTTAGAATGATTTGAGCACCTGCATCAATGTATTGCTGGTGAACCAGCGTTACCTTGTCAGGCATCGTATCATTCCACGTTTCTGGAGGAGCACCATCACCAAGACCCAGTTTGAACATTTGAGTCCCAGTAGCACCATCTGCTAGTACGGTTCCGCCCCCCGCTAGTAAGTCAGATAATTGTGTTGTCATATCTTTTGCTTTCCTTGCGGTTGTATTGAAATAACTCCCGGGCGTTTCATCGTGTTCAAGTGACGAAACACCCGTGAAGTTGGTTACGCACTAGCAGTTTATCACCAATATCACTCGCAAATACTTAAGATTCTTCGGTTTAGGGGCTTTTTTTTACAGAATCGTTCGTTATTGACTCTGGATAAAAAACATCTATTCCAAATTGATAGCTATGCGAATTAAGTTGATCAGTTAATATCTCGAAATTCAGCATTTTAGTCCCACTGGAACCTTTAAAAGGCTGATCTCATGAAAATTAATGAGGATGCTTAATCGACATCCATTTTTTAGCAGTTTCAACCGCTACAGCCGCATCACGGCAGTAGGCATCTGCTTCGATGTCTTCTGCAAATGCCTCGTTGAGCGGTGCACCACCCACTAACACAATCATGTCGTCGCGGATCCCTTTTGATTTTAAAGAGTCGATCACAACGCGCATGTATGGCATGGTGGTTGTTAGCAGGGCTGACATCCCCAAAATCTCTGGTTTATGTTCTTCGATGGCGGCCAAATATTCTTCGGCCGAGTTGTTGATGCCAAGGTCGATAACTTCGAATCCGGCGCCTTCCATCATCATAGAAACTAAGTTTTTGCCGATGTCATGGATGTCACCTTTAACAGTGCCAATGACCATGGTGCCAACTTTTGCCGCGCCGGTTTCAGCCAATAAAGGACGTAAAATCGCCATACCCGCTTTCATCGCTTTAGCAGCCATCAACACTTCTGGCACAAACAGAATTCCATCACGGAAGTCACGGCCAACAATTTCCATGCCTGCCACAAGACCCTTGGTCAATGTGTCGTATGGGGTCCAGCCACGGCTGAGCAATTCTTCGGTTTCTTCTACAATTTCGTCTGCATAGCCATCATAGAGATCTTCAAACATGAGTTCAATGATTTCTTGATCGTCCATTTCGGAAAGGACAATTTCGTCGTCTTCGAGTTCTTCATCTGACATAGTGTGTTACCTCAATTGATTTACGAATGATGATTGACGATTGACGATTTTGATCGCCCGCTATCACCCATCACCTTTACACTTAAAATTTTATTAAACTTTTTACTTTCTTCTGCGTCTTCTGCGCCGGCCGCCACCATCACCCGCTTCACCACCGGCAGGGGCTGTTTGCACCGCCGTAGCTAACACGTCTGACAAATGCGGGAACGGATCAGTCGCATGTGGGATGGCAATCGCCCCCACAAATTCATCTTGGAAAGAAGGATCAACGGCTGTTTCGACATACGTCACCCATTCAGCAATCCGTTGGGCCTCTGTCCGCTTATCTTTATTAAGAAGGGCAAATCGTGCGCCGTCACCGGCCGCGTTTCCGGCCGCTGTTACTTTTGGCAGCTCGCAGTCTGGGATTAACCCCAGCAACATCGCATATTTTGTATCGATGAAGCTACCAAATGCTCCAGCCAGAACAATGCGATCAACGGCCGCAACACCGGCCCGATTCATCAGCAATTTACACCCAGCATACAAAGCAGCCTTTGCCAGCTGAATAGCCCGTACGTCATCTTGGGTCACATAGATCGGTTCCCCCGTACGGCTCTCAGCCGCTGTCGCCAGCATATATTTACCACTCCGGCCGTCAAACGCGACCCGCTCATGTTCGGCCAAAGCAGGATTAAATTTGCCGTCGGCCAAAATAATCCCGGCTAAAAACATTTCAGTAATCACTTCGATAATGCCTGAACCACAAATGCCAGCCGCCAATTGCCCCGGCCGTTCAAACTCAGGCACATCGTCGCCCAATTGCCATTCGGTTGACCAACGCTCTTCCCCGATCACACGGAACCGGCCGACCTTCGTTTCAGGGTCGATCCGCACCCGCTCAATCGCCCCAGGGGCCGCCCGCATACCGTAAGCGATCTGCGCCCCTTCAAATGCGGGGCCGGTCGGGCTAGAAGCGCTGTACATGATCGTTTGGTTCCCAAGCGTAATCTCCGCATTGGTTCCAATATCAACCATTAAAATTTGTTCATCGGTCTGCAAATACGGCTCTTCAGAAATCAGGGCAGATACATTGTCTCCACCCACATGCCCCGCTTCAGACGGCAACACGTGGATTCTGGCACCTTGGTGCAAACGAACCCCCAGCTCACGCGCCCGCACATCCATTGCGTCACGGGTGGCTAGCGCAAACGGCGCCCCGCCTAGCTCAATCGGGTTGATGCCAAGCAGCAAATGGGTCATTGTGGTGTTCCCCACAAAAACCGCATCCTGAATATCTTTCGCTTTTAGATCAACTTGTGCTGTAATTTTGGCCGCAATGCTGTTCAAGGCTTTGATCACAGCCTTGTGCATTTTGTCGGTCCCATCTTTGTCGGTCATCGCAAAACTGACTCGGCTCATAAGGTCTTCACCATAGGTGATTTGCGGATTCATTTGCGACTCTGTCGCGACCACTTCACCCGTACGCAAGTTGCACAAATAACCGGCGATGGTGGTCGATCCAATATCAACGGCCAAGCCGTATGTCCCTTCGACATACCCCGGTTGAACTTCGATCACCTCACGATCTTGCCAAATCGTAACGGTCACGCGCCAATCATCTGCCCGCAAAACCGATTGCAAACGGCGCAGCACAAGCCAGTCGATGTCTAAATTTTCTAATTCCCACTGTTGGGCCAGCGCATCTTGTAGTCGTCCCCAGTCTCCCCGATGTTCCCCTAATTCGGCCGTATCTACTTCGACGTAGACTTTGCGCACGGCCGCTTTTATCTCAATTTGTTTGTCAGATGCCGCTTTGCGGATCACCTGCTTTTGCGCCCTCGCCTCTTCGGGGACAAAGGCCAGCACATCCCCTTCTACAAAACATTGGCAACTTAACCGATAATCTGTGTTCCCCATGCGCTCTAGCAGCTTTTGCTCTTTTTCGCTGGGCGGGGTTACATTATTCGGGCTAGACGTAATCCCATGCTTTTGAAAAACCCCATCTTCGATGCGGACCATACATTTACCGCAGGTCAGCTTACCACCGCAAATGCTCTCAATTTCGACACCCATGTTGCGGGCGGCGTCTAATAAGGAAGTTCCAGCCTCGATTTCTTCGCGACGGCCGGATGGCATAAATATGACTTTCTTTTCTTCGGTATGTGATCCGTTTTTTAAATTTTGGGACATTGGCGGCTACCAACCCTTTTTTAATATAAAGTTCGCAGAAGTGTAACATTCGCACCACCACGCTTCTATGTATGTAAACAACAAAATACGCACTTTTGCCAAGTGTGAAACAACCGCAAATTAGGCACTTTGCACAATAACATCTTATGTTATCTAAATTTGCCACATGATACCCCCATCTGTTCGCATTTTATTCAGTAAGGGAATAGCATTCCAATTCACACAGGCACAACCGAAGAATAGTGAATTTTTACAGGCGTAAGCTTTCGATTGTTCAGCGATAAAATTTGAACAGCAGACTATTTGCCCCACTCAGCGGCTTTTACAGAACAATGCTCGGCCAAACTCAAGGAGATGGAATGAAAGTACTTGTTGCACACACAACCCCAAATGATTTTCGAGATTACCTTTTAAATCGATTTCCAGATGATCATTTTCATTTTACCGACCGGCCGGAAGAGTTGGTTGAAGATTTAGCCCGCCATCAGCCGGAAGCGGTTTTTACGATCAAACAAAAAAGCTTTCCTCCTCGATTCCACCCCCCTATTGTTTCAGCGCCGTCTGTACGCTGGGTACAAGTTGGTGGCTCTGGCTACGAGCACATTGGCAGTTGGGACAGAAACAAAGTTCAAGTCACCAATTGCGCTGGGGTTTTGGCCCGGTTTTTGGCCGAAACTGTCACGGGGGCGATGATTAGCCTAAACAACAATACATTCACCTATCGTGACCAACAGCGGGCCAAAGTTTGGCAAACGGCTACGTTCCGGCCGCTAACGGAACAAACCCTGCTCATTGTCGGCTTAGGCCATATCGGCCGATGGGTGGCCCACAACGCCAAGGCTTTAGGGATGCAGGTACTCGCCATCCGCAACAGTGACACGCCGGACCCCAACGTAGATGAGTTGCACAAGCCATCTGCACTAAAAGAGCTGGTCGGCCGGGCCGATGTGATTAGCCTGCACCTGCGTCAATCCCCCCAAACCATTGGGATGATCAATAGTGAGATCATTGCAGCCATGCGGCCGGGAGCCATGCTCATCAACACATCACGCGGCCCCATCGTTGATCAACAAGCCTTGCTAGATGGGTTGCAATCGGGCCAAATCGGCAAAGCCTATCTCGATGTGTTTGATGAAGAGCCGCTCCCTGCAAGCAACCCACTTTGGGATTTTGATAATGTGTTGATCACGCCTCATGTCTCTGATCATGTTTCAGATTGGCCCGCGATTTTCGGCCGGTTTTTTGGGGATAACCTTGAACGGTATAAAAACAACCAGCCGCTAAACAACCAAGTTTTACCCCCTTAACTATAACCAAAAGCACTTGGCGCCAGCGCTTGACGCCTTTATCTGAATCAAATATAAATCAGCTCAAAAGAACCTACCCTATAGGAGCAGATTCAGATGGTCGTAAAACTTAAATGGCCTTTGCTTATTATTGCCGCATTCGCAGTTCTTGGCGTAACCTACACACAATTTTTCAATGCACCCCAAACTTTTTCCCAAACTCAAACCATCGAAGAAAAAGTAAAGTCGGGCGATTTCATCGAGCATCAAGGGCATCTATACATCAACAACTCCAACGGGGAAACTGTCATTTATGATCTGGTAAATCCTGATGAACCAGCCGAGGTTTTTCGTCTCTCCCAAACCAAAGAAAAGGTTCATGTTTTCGACAATTGGTTATTGCTAGAATCAGCAGCAACCGACGCGCTCATGATTTATGATGTATCGGCTCCTTCAAATCCAATCAAAAAAGCTGAATTTAACGAAGAAAATATGAGGGGTGGTGTTTCTTTTTTTGATAACAATATTTGGTGGAAAGGGGCCTTGATCGATTTAAATAATATGTCAGAGCCTTCACTCACCCCTGTATTTGTGCCACCATTTCGATATGCCGGAACATTCAGTCAAGAAAGTGACAGCTTAGCCAATACGATAATTGATGATATTTCCTGCGGCCGTCCTGGTTGTTTTGGCTCCTACATTCATCAAGTTATCGACATATCTGATATAAGCGATCCAACAGTCGTTTTAAGTAAGACAGTTGATGCGAGTGGTCCTACCTACCTCCATGTTGTAAACCGTAACAACGGGATATTCGCATACACCGAAGCATTTGATTCTGCGACAGAAAGGAATGGATTTGAAGTAGCCACATATGAATATTTAGCCGATGGCTCGCTTGAATTAAAAAACCAATATTCAAATATAGTCAACACCTTTCCGGCTCACGAGATCGGTGAATATTTTTACATCCATTCTTACAGTGATGAAAGTCAGAGCGGTTGGTATCGATACGATTCTCCTTTTGCACTACCCGGCTTAGGGTCAGATGGGATGGGTGTAGCTTCTTTCGATCATGCGCTTGATAACGGAAGTGTGCTTGTACCAAACAGAGTGGGGTACTTTGGCTATCCGCCACCAGAAAGCGAGCTGAGTACAACCTTCACCTTTCGCAATCCGCCCCCAACCATGTGTCGCATCGGCCACAAAGATTTTGATGGTGCGCTAAATGCAACCCTGCTAGAAAACGGCCATATTTTCAATGTTCTTGATCTAGGCATTGGGCATAAAGTCTTATCTATATCACAAGTAAGCAACTCAAATAACCTTACGACTCGAAGCACACTCCCCCTATTCAAAGGCGTAACAGAAAAAGTTGGAACAAATGGCAATATGGGAAGAATGAGTCTGGTAGTAAAAGACAATGAGCATCTCTATCTACAATACCGAAACGTATTGCTGGTTACGGTCAATATTAGCGACATAGACAATCCCCAAATAACCAATTATTTTCTAACCAGAGAATTAGATGAAGAAGAACAGGCATTCTTTGACCCTATCTTGGCATCATTTGATCTAAGAACGGCTGAGCGCAAACGTATCTTGAGCTTCCTTTTTGCACCCATCATGAGTTCAGGGCAAACACTATTATTCGAAAATAATTTTGAAACTGAAGAATCAAATTCGGGGACTCTAAATCTTTATTACAACTGTGATGACGAATCAAATGGATGCTTTGAACAGATTGACGCAGGTTTAAATGGCGCCGCAGCCTATTTTGACGGGGAGCAGCATCATCTTGAACTGAGAGAGATCCAAGATTGGTGGATCAGAGATTTACCAACCCCACTTGAAGAATTTGCAGAACCATTTACCGTGTCTGCATGGCTTAAACCGGAAAGTACAGATGGGTTACGCAACATCGTTTCAAGAGGGTACAACTTAACACCCGAGCATGAGATTATTTTCAGGATTCAGGATGGCAGTTATGAATTTGGACTGTGGGATGGGAACAGCCAAGATCAATTAGCTACCTATCCGGTTCCAGACTCAAACAGCGAAGAATGGGGACATCTTGTTGGTGTTTTTACAGGAGCGGCTTGGAATCTCTATTTCAACGGAAAGCTCGTCGATTCAACTACCGACAATGCAGATGCAATGACCTGCAACAGTGCAACATGGGCAATCGGCCGGTCAGGCAATTTTGAAAAGCGTTATTATCATGGCTATATGGATGAAGTAAAGTTCTTTTCGGGCGCCATGTCAGACAGACAAGTTCAGCAACTTTATGAAACTAGATGATAAAATAAAGAAGACAAAGCATTTCTTGATCTATGCAAGGAGAAAAAGGAAATGAAATTTAGTACATCTATTTCGATTGATGCCCCCGCCATGAAGGTGTGGCAGATCTTAACCAATGCTGAAGCCTATCCTGATTGGGACCCTGGGATGATCCGGCTGGAAGGTGAAATTGCCCCCGGCAATAAAATCACCGCGTACACCAAAATCAGCCCAGACCGTGCTTTTCCGGTGACGGTTACAGAGTTTGATCCCGGCCGGAAAATGGTCTGGGCCAGCAAAATGCCTTTGGGGCTGTTTTGGGGCGCCCGCTCATTTGTGTTAACAGAAAAAGAAGGTGGGATTGATTTCCACTTAGAAGAAGAATTTGGCGGCATATTGCTCCCGCTTATCGGCCGGACGATTCCAGACCTGCAGCCAACGTTCGAGGATTTTGCCCAAGGGCTGAAAAAACGAGCAGAAAGTTAGTTTAAGTTTGAAGTATAAAGTGTTAAGAATGAAGAAAGTGTCGCGAGGCATCTTCACACTTTCTACTTCTTGCTCGTCTTACTCATCCACTATCGGCAGCGCCAAGAAAAACGTACTCCCTTTCCCCAAATCGCTTTCTGCCCAAACACGGCCGTTGTGAGCCAACACAATATGCTTGGCGATCGACAATCCCAGCCCTGTGCCGCTAACCGCCCCCCGATTGCGGGACCGATCCGCCTTATAAAAACGCTCAAAAATACGTGGTAAATCATCAGGGTAAATGCCTACACCGGTATCCTTGATCGCCAGCACAACCTCATCCCCCATTTGGCTAGCAGAAACAGAAACTTTGCCAGAGCGTGGCGTGTGCTTGATTGCGTTATGTAGAAAGTTGCGGATCACCTGCCACACCTGTTCACAGTCAGCCAAGACCAGCGGCATTTCTAACGGCACATCAACTGAAAGCTCGATTTCTTTGCGCCCCGCCTGCTCAGCAAATCGCTCTACCGGCCGTAAAAGAAGCTCTGATACGGCCGTTGGTGAAAATTTGAACTCAGTCACACCAGATTCAATCCGGGTCAAAGTCAGCAGCTCATTCACCAACTGAGTCATTGAGTCCACTTCATCGGCCGCACGTCCTAAAAATTTAAGTGCAATCTCCCGATTATCAAGCGCCCCATCTTCCAATGTTTCGACCACCGCTTTAACAGACGCGATGGGAGTCAATAGCTCGTGCGAAACATTGCCGATAAAATCTCGACGGATCGATTCTAAGCGACGAATACGGGTTAAATCCTGTAAAACAACCAGATAGCTAACCCCCTCTTGTGGCTGGATCGGAGTAAAGATCGCCTCTAAAAACCGCCCCTGACGGTCCAGCTCAAGGGTGCCCCGCTGTTCGCTTTGATCCAGCCGACAAGCTTGCCACAGATCGATCAGCTCATGGTTCCAAGCAACCGAAGAAAATAATTGTCCAATCGCTTTGGCTTGAGGGATATCAAGCATGTCGGCCGCCGCCCGATTAATCAGCCGTATCTCCCCTTTTTTATTCAGTAGCAAGACCCCGTCTGCCAAATGTTGCATCACAATTTGGTTTCGCTGCCGCTGGAACTCAACCAAGCCAACCTGCCGGTTATAGTCACGCTCAAGCTGATTGGTGATCACCAGCGTTTTGTTTGCATACCAGCTCCCCCACAGCCAAGCGACCAGCACCACAACCGGGATCGATATCCCCAACACCCAACCGATAACGGTCCGCGCGCACCCTGCGGTTTGCTGGCAAGATTCAAGATTTAACCAGCTGGCCACAGCAGCCACCGCTATTATCAAAATCAGCGCTTGCGTCAGTGCCATGCGCCTATAAAAAATCGTGTTAGGAGCCAAACTTTTCCCCAAATCTAACCTTCAAACCGGTAGCCTATTCCCCGCACAGTAATTATCCGGCTGGGATGGGTTGGATCAGATTCAATTTTTTCGCGCAGCCAGCGAATATGGACATCAACCGTGCGGCTGTTGCCATCAAAAGACCAGCCCCACACCCGCTCAAGCACCAATTCCCTAGACAGTGCAATTCCTCGGTGACGAGCCAAAAACTCGAGCAGTTCATACTCTTTTGGTTTTAATTTTAATGCGGCGTCATTTAGCCGGACCTCGTGTCGGTCGGTATCGATAATTAGATCATCAAATTCAAGTGATGGCTGTTTGGCGATCACCCCTTGATTGGTGACGGCCGGAGCTACAGCAGGCTGTTCGGCCGCAATTTCTTCCCGAATCAGTCGCACACGGCGCAAAGTCGCTTTGACCCGTGCCATGAGTTCGCGCA
This sequence comes from Chloroflexota bacterium, assembly GCA_020628815.1. Classification (GTDB taxonomy): domain Bacteria; phylum Chloroflexota; class Anaerolineae; order Promineifilales; family Promineifilaceae; genus WTJY01. Next base: position 31,510 of record JAHDEN010000054.1, read on the forward strand.
TCGAAAATGGTTTGGTGATGTAATCGTCCGCCCCCATTTCAAGCCCCACAACCCGATCAATCTCTTCCGTTTTAGCCGTTAGCATCAAAATCGGTACGCTCATTTCTTGGCGCAAAACTCGGCAGACTTCGAAGCCGTCTAATCCCGGCAACATCACATCCAACAATATTAATTCTGGGCGATGTTCGCGGGCTTGTTCGAGGGCCACCCGGCCATCAGCGGCCGAAACCACCTCAAACCCTTGATTGATCAAGTTGTACTCAATCGTTTCTCTTAAGGTTTCGTCATCTTCAACAACTAAAATTGGCATAACAATTCAACATCTTGAGTGTGGCAGGTGCTTGGCTTATTAAATTATATATATAGGTGAATCAAAAAACGGTTGATCGCACACTAACGCGGCTCTCTCGGCCGCCAAAAATCAATCAGGTCACCTTTGGTGCTGGACTTAATTTCAGACCATTCAGTGATGGGAAGCTTGATATGGGCGATATTTGCAGTTGTCACATGTTTTTGCTCGTCAGTCAGATGGGTAATAAATCCCTCTGTGCCGGGGTTATGGGCAATGACCAGCAATGTGTCATGGTCGGCTCCGTTTTTACCAATCACACGAATAAAGTCACCAATATCACACAGATACAGGTGATTGCTCACAAACAGCTGCCCTTCATAGCGCAGCCCTTCGATCACACATTCGGCCGTTTGTCTGGCCCTTTGTGCACCAGAACAAATTATAAAATCGGGCATTAAATTCTTGTCAGCCAATAGGATCCCCATTTGTTCGGCCGCAAACAATCCACGCGTGTTTAACGGTCGATCAAAATCAGAGACTCCCTGTTCCCAATCTGATTTTGCATGTCGCATCAGCAGTAAATTCATAAACCATTTTCCAGTGCCGTTAAGCTTTGTTTTCAGGTGACGATGATAATAGCACATCCCCCCTTTAATTCCATAACTTGTCACTCGCTTATCCGGTAGGGCAGCAAACCTGTCTCACAATACCTTCATCTTTTATTCAGGCCGATTAGATGGGAAAAGAATCCTATTTTCAGTACTGTGTTCCCCGCGTGACATTTCGAATAAACGATCCAAATTTGATGACTATGCGTGGACCAAAAATCAAAGCTTTAACAACCTAAAATATCGATTTAGGCATCAACCTTAGATCATTAAATCTTCAGAAACGAGGCTAAATCCACAAAATGCTCTCTGGAGCGCAAACATTTCTAGCCTATAAGCCATTTCGATTTTCGCACAACCGCCGGATTAGGGTTTGTCAATTTTCTTAGGCTTTTAAGCGCTTGGGTATCCTTAATCAAACCCCGGTATGGTGGAGACACGTACTATGGACTTTGGGTTTTGAAAATTTGATACTGATTCCAGAACAGGACTAATCGGCTGGGGCATCGCTCCTAGTAGATGACTAAAGGGGCATTTATCAAATGGCAAAATTTCAATCTTATAAAAATACAGCTTTCTCAAGTTTAAGCCTCCGCGCCAAAAGTGATTATTCCAAAAGAGCGTTTTTACGGAGGTCTTTATATTCAGCTTTGAAAGTTGAACATATTAGAGCCTTGAGCTTTGACTTTGGGCTAGAATTTTCTGATTTAGGTCACTCAAAGAATGAAAAAATTATCAATCTGCTTGAAAAGTTCATACGAGATGAAAATATTTGCGAGCTTTTAGGATGGCTCGACGAGGAAAACATCAACATGAACAAACTACCCAGTGAGTAACTTCCAACAACATAACTCTCATTTACAATGCTTGCGTCTCACAATACCTTCATCTTTTATTCACACCAATTAGATGGGAAAAGAATCCTATTTTCAGTACTGTGTTCCCCGCGGGACATTTCGAATAAACGGTCCAAATTTGATGACTATACGTGGACCAAAAATCAAAGCTTTAACAACCTGAAATATCGATTTAGGCATCAACCTTAGATCATTAAATCTTCAGAAACGAGGCTAAATCCACAAAATGCTCTCTGGTACGCAACCCAATTCAGCCTATACCCCATCCCCAATTCTACTAAATATCCCTAGTCTATTAAGCAAAAATCAGATTCGGTTTTCTCCACTTTTTGGGGCTGTAAGGTGCTTAGGTCCCCTTAATCAAACCCAGGTATGGTGGAGACACGTACTATGGACTTTAGGCCGCCAAAATTCGATATTACTGTCACAACGAGCGACACCAAAGCTTTATGAAATTCATTTTTGAAAGCCAAGGCTAAAATGCTCATTATGCGAGTTGGCTAAATTATCAAACTTAATTCGGACAACTCTCTTATAGGACAAATTATCATGGAAAGTAAAATCATTCCAGTCGTCCCCATTCGTGGTGGGGCGGTTTTCCCAGGTGTAACAACCACCATATCAATCGGCCGACGCCGATCTTTAGCTGCAGCGCAAGCAGCGTCTCGCAGTAACGGTGAGCTTTTGATCACCGTCCAGTACAACACAGAAGTCGAGATTCCAAATGAGAGCGACCTTGCTCCGATCGGGATCATGGCAAAAGTTCGAGACGTTCTGCGTGCACCACATGCTGGTGGGGTTCAAATGCTGGTGGAACTCAAAGAGCGGGTTAACTTTACAGGGTTGCTTCAAACCGATCCGTATCTAACTGGAACATACACCCCCCTAGAAATACCAAAACCTGAACTAAAAGATTCTGATATTCAGCTAATGGCAGATGCGATTGCTCACTTAGAGACATACGCCGAAAGCATGGGTGAAATCAACCAACAGGTTTTGACCGCGACCCGCAGCCGCCGGAATATCGGTGACCTAGCCGACTACTTGGCCGGTCTACTTAATATTCCATTTGACCTTGAAGTTGAGCTATTTAAAGAATTAGATGGTTCTGCACGCTTGGGAATGATTCGTGATTACTTGCAACAGGAATTACGGATTGCAAAAATTCGCCAAGACCTTGAAGGCGAAGCCCGCGAAGGGGCAAATAAAGCTCAACGTGAGTTTTTGCTGCGCGAGCAAATGAAAGCGATTCGCCGAGAATTAGGTGAAGAGCCTGAATCGGCCGCCGATGAACTGCGTCAAAAAGTTGAAGATGCAGGTATGCCTGAAGAGGTTTACGAGCGTGTCAACAAAGAGCTTAAACGCTTAAACGGACAAAATCCACAGTCGGCCGAAGCTGGGGTGATCCGCACATGGATCGAAACCTTAGCCGACCTGCCATGGAGCAAATCGACTGAGGACAACTTTGATCTTGAGCATGTGCGTAACATTCTCGACGAAGATCATCATGGTCTAGACGAAGTAAAAGAACGCATCGTGGAATTTGTAGCGGTCCGCAAATTAGCGGGCAACCAAATGCGCGGAGCGATCATCAATCTAAATGGCCCACCAGGTGTGGGCAAGACCTCGATTGCGCAATCAGTTGCGCGAGCGATGGGTCGCAAAATGGTACGAATCAGCCTCGGGGGGGTGCGTGATGAAG
>JAHDEN010000273.1 GCA_020628815.1 Chloroflexota bacterium
TCGGTGTGGTCGTGGCACTCTCAACTTTAGCCAGCATCATGCCAGCTTTGAAAGCAGCCCGGTTAGAAGTTCGCGAAACGTTGGCTCACGTATAAATTTCGCTCATTTCCAATGAACAGATAGGGGCAGGGGATAGAGATAGTGATGGAGCGGCCCACGAGGTCGCTCCTTTTTTAATTTCTACCCTGTCCTTACACAGTCTGCATTATGATCAAACCCAGTTAAAATAGCTTATCCGCATTACCTTCGGAGTTTTTATGGAAGAGTTATTTAATCTCGCTACATTTTCCCCGCTATCCCTCACCAATTTGGCCATCAACCTTTTGCTGAGCATTGTGCTTGCCAGTTCAGTGTCATGGTTCTATATCAACTACGGCCGGTCACTAACCAACCGAGCAAAGCTTGCCCGCATTTTGCCCGTATTAGCCTTAGTCATCGTCCTCATTATTTCAATTGTGAAATCGTCTCTGGCATTATCATTGGGCTTGGTCGGTGCGCTTTCAATTGTCCGCTTTAGAACCGCCATCAAAGAGCCTGAAGAGCTGGTGTATCTGTTTTTGACCATTGCGATTGGACTGGGGCTAGGGGCTGATCAACGGTGGGCAACGGTGTTGGCCATCGCCATCATTTTGGGATTTTTGTTTGCTCAAACCCTTCTTTCTCCTCGCTCGGCTAAAAACAATCTGTACTTCAACATCGCCACGGCCGACGGTGACAATGTGTTTAATTCGATCAATCAACTGCTGCAAGCCCACACCGCATCGGCCGATTTGCGCCGCTTGGACCAGACGGCCGACGGCGTGCAAGCGACCTACTTGATCAATTCACCCAGCAACGAATCACTGGCCGCGCTGATGGAACAGCTGAAAAGCGACTTCCCCGGCAGCGAGTTTAGCTTTATCGAACAAGATAACAGCTTGGGTGGCTAACATCACATGGCTGAAACCAGCAATCTGCGCTACGAGCTAAAGTTGACCTGCGGGGCTCAGTTTTTAAGCCAAGCCCGCTCTTGGATACGCCTTCACCCGGCCGGATTTCGGTCAGCCTACCCCACGCGCCAAGTCAACAGCCTCTACTTCGATACCCCACAGCTCCATAGCTACCACGGCAATTTGGCCGGACACAGCGGCCGACAAAAGCTACGACTGCGCTGGTACGGCGAGCGACTGACCCAAATAACCGCCCCCACGCTTGAACTCAAACTAAAAGAAAACTTGGTCGGGGATAAAAAACAGCAGAAATTAGATTGCACCCTTGATCTAAGCCAACCCTATGCCAAAAGTCTCCCCATCATCCGATCAGCCGCCCCGGCCGAATGGCAACCACGGCTAGCAGTGGCCAGCCAACCGACCCTGATCAACAGCTACCAGCGTAGCTATTTCACAACGCCAGATCAGCGCGTGCGGGTGACGCTCGACTATGGCCAAGTTGCATTTGGGCAACGGACAGCGATCCGGCCGAATCTGAATCGGCCGCTGTTGGGGCAAGATCTGGTTGTTATCGAAATCAAAGGACCACCCGAGGAAAGCGATCGTTTAGAAAAAATCATCAACCATTTCCCGATCAGCCGCAGCCGAAACTCAAAATATGTCAACGGCATGCAGGCCCAATGGTTCTAACAAGGTTTCTAAGATGGTTTTAGATCAGCCCCGAACATCCCCATCTGTCCGCAGCTTGTGGTTAGCCGCTTTGGCCCTGCTGGTTTTAGCCCCGCTGCTCTATTGGAACTGGGTAACAACCGAGGCACAGCTTACGCTCACGCCCGATTTGTCTCATCCTAGCGGATTTTATGCGGATGGCTTCCGCCTAACGCTAACGGCGCAGCGAGGCGCCACCATCTACTACACTCTCAACGGCGAACGCCCCACAGCCTCGGCCGGAGAACTGTATCGAGACTCAATCTGGATCAATAACGATGCGGGGGTCGTCGTGCTTAGAGCCATTGCCGTTGACCCAACAGGCACGGCCGGATCAGAAATCACCGCCAGCTATTTTGTCGGCATCGACTCCAATTTACCCCTTATTTCGCTATCAACCGATCCCGCAAATCTACATGATCCAACCACCGGGATTTATGCCAATCCATTCCAAAAAGGGAGCGATTGGGAACGGGTTGCCCATCTAACTTACGTTGACACAGATCGGATTTCAACCCTTGATACGGATCTAGGCATTCGCATTCATGGCGGGGTCACACGCCGCTACGACAAAAAATCATTTCGTCTATATTTCCGGGATGAGTATGGGCAAAGCTGGCTCAATTACCAGCTATTTTCGGACAGCCGCACAGATCGGTTTAAACGCTTGGTGTTGCATTCGGGCGGGCAAGATGCACTTGAAGAGTATCGTGACTGGAGCTTGCTGCGAAACCAGCTGGTGTCTGAAATTGCGTTTGAGGTGGGCGGGTTTGCGACCCGCAGCCGGCCGGTTCTGCTGTTTATCAACGGTGATCCTTGGGGCATCTATTTGATGCGGGAACGGATCGATGAAACCTTTCTTGAAACCAATTACGCTATCTCTGACAGCCAGATTTTAGATACCCCAGAAATGAACGAACGGGGAGAAGAGGCGGATCAGGCGGAGTGGGATGAGTTCATGCGTTTTGTGGAAGCAAATGATTTAGCCGATGCTGAAAACTACCGCATCATTCAAGAGCAGATCGACATCGCAAACTACATCGACTACAACATTATCCAGATGTATTCGGGCAATATCGACTGGCCCCATCGGAACGTCAATCTGTTTCTAGACCGGTCTGACGGCCACTGGCGCTGGATTTTCTGGGACAACGATTCTGCGTTTGCGCTTAATCAGGTCAGCAAACTGGATGAAAACATGATTGAGTTTGCTACCCGGCCAGAAGTTGAGGGGACCACGCTGCTGGCCAAGCTGATGCAAAACGAGGAGTTTAGATTGCGCTTTAGCCAGCGGGCCGATTTTTTGCTGAGCACTACACTGTCACCTGAACGGGTGTCGGCCCACATTGACCGATTGGCGGCCGACATTGAACCAAACTTAATTCACGAATCTGGCCGCTGGGGGAACGGGGCCAACTGGCACATTTCAATCGATGAATTGCATGAGTTTGCTGAAAAACGGCCCGGCATTATGCGCACACAGTTGGGAAATTATTTCAGCCAGCTTCCTGAATAGACGGTGTTGTGCGATCCCCTTTCCGGTTATCATCATCTCACTGCTTTTTCTGACACAACGGCGCGAAATCGCAAAGAATTGAATTGTCTTTGTAGGGGTGAAAGAGGTCGGAGCGGATCTGGAAAATCCGAAAACAAGTTTGGCCCCATTGGTATCAACTTAAGGAAAAAACGAATCATAATAGCCCCCAAAATCATCATTTCCATAACCCAAAAACGTGATGTAGGGGCATCCCTTTTTAGCGTAGCGGCGGATGCCCTGAGGTACAGCATGGCGTCAAGTTGGGTACCCACGAGGGGCACCCCTACATCAACTTGATCAGATTTGGAATGGATGATTTCCAGATAAATCTTCTTAAGTTGTATACGCATGGCTATCAAATCGCCTGAACCCTGCGCGAAATCCTGCAGAGGAGAAAATATCCCAGCAATAACGACCTCACCCATGATTGGACAAGCTGAGACCGCACCTACTCCCCCAATATCTCAATTGAAGGCAAAACAATGGTCTGATTAGGCGTCGCAACCCCTGCGCTGTCAACTGCGGCCAATCGAACCCCATCGGCCGGTAAATATAGCCCCACCTGTAGCTGATACTCCCCCGATGGCAGATCTGCCGGAATCATCAGCTGCCGACCATCGGGAATCACATCACCCGGCCGCCAAGCCAGCATATCGTACCGGCCGTCAAAGGGTGGCGCATCGATCCCGGTCACATATTGCCCCGCCCCATCCAGCAAATGCACAAAGGCGACATAGTTATGATCAGGTGGCCGAACGGCACCCCAAAACAGCTCGATCGGGACAGGCTGACCGGCCGTTGTGCTGGCAGGGCAATCACAGCTTAACAGCGCGACCTGGTCCCCAAACGTGGCATCGATGGTGGTTGCCGAGCTGGAGATTTCACCCCTCCACGGAACAGACACATACCCCAACGTGGCCCGATCAAGCGGAGCAGAATCCCCCGGCCGATAGAGGGCTGACAATTCATCTGTACCGGACGGTCGCAACGACAGCCTGAGCTGGTAGCCACCCACCGGAATGTCGGCCGTGGGGGTCAAAACAAACGTCTCCGAAAACAACATGCCGGGTTCTAACCAGTCGCTCGGCACACTGCGCGGCGTGCGCATATCCCGTCTGGCCCACTCAACCCCGTCTATGGGCGACTCTAACCGGACAATCGTGTCTACAGTTTTGTTAGGCGGCTGCGCCACCCGCCAATCGAGTTGGAGATGAATCGCCTCACCGGGGCTAAGCCGCTCAGCCGCTACTCGATAGCTCACCAAATCAATCCCAACATCGGTTGTTACAGCCAGCGGGATCGGTTTGCTCTGGGCCAAGGGAAAATCGATTTTTTGCCAAATGGTGAGTGGCGAGCCGCTATCCCCCACAATCTCCAAGCGCTCAACCGGCCGATACTGCTCGCTAAACCAGCCGGTACGAGAGACAAATTGCCAAGGTAAACTGTTTTCACTCACAACAAAGTCTGGCGGTGTTTGTACAATCCCCTGCATAAAAACCGGCACCCGATCTACGGCCGCCACCGGCAACGTGTGCAGTTGGGCCCGGTTGGCTAAAAAGCTGATGCGGGATGCCCCCACAACCACGGCCGATTCAGGGCTATTTTGCGCGATCCACGCGGCCGCCTGCTGTTCAACCACCGCTCGGCCGAACGATTGCTGGTCAGATTGCCAGTTCAAAAACCCCTGCAGGCCAACGGCGGGCAAACCGATCAGAACGGCGAGCAAAAGCCATGCGGGGCTGTTTTTCGGCCGGGGCTCACCTTCGTGAACATTGCTCTGAACAAGTTGGTCAACAACCCATCCCCCAAAAATTAAAACGGCACCGGCGATACACGCTTTAAGTGGAAAACTGACCAAGGCCCAGTTTAGCCAAATTGAGCGGTCCCCCAACTGGCCCAAAAGCAGATCGACAAACGGGGATGGATTCAGCGCCAGCAATACCGGTGGCAAGTGGGCCAAAAATGGGCGATTGATTCGCCGGGCCACCAAATGCACGAGGGCTCCAAACAGCCCCCAGCCTAATCCCCGCAAGATGATGGCTGCCAACTCTAGCTGAACACCCATCCGGCCGAGTGCGGCTAACGCCACGACAAATCCGGGTGAAGCCCACGGTGCAGTGATGCCGTTTACGGCCGGGTCGGCCAGCCAGCCTTTTCCAGACAGCAAGTTTTGCGCAAACCTCAGCTGAGCATAGGCCCGGTCGTCTAAAAGTTGATCAAAAAGCAGGGCGTTACCAATCCCAGCCACAAGCAACATTAGGCAAAAGATCAAACTAGATCGAGGTGAGTTGGGAGTGTTTCGGCCGGGCATCATCTGGTTTTATATCGGGACTATGTGTAGGTCAAAATCTAATACAGCCGATTAGCTGTATAGATCTTTGTTTTACCGAAGAAAAGATTTAAAAGCACACACCGCTTTGTCATTGATGCTAAAATCCAATTTCCAGCGCACTTAAAGGAAAATCAAGAGGTATCAAAATGCAACCAGCAGGTTACGAAGAGCTGAAACACATCCCCGGTGGTGAAAACGGATGGCCCATCATCGGCAATTTTATCGACTTTACCACCAACACCATCCCTTATTTCCAGGCTGAAAAAACCCAGCACGGTGATATTTTTAAGGCGAGCAATCCGCTCGGTTATAGCGTTATCGTCACCGACCCAAAAGCCAATAAATTCTTTTTGGTTGATGAGGCCAAATCAACCAGCAATCAGCTGGCATGGGAGCTGGCTCTGGGTGAGCTTTTTCCTAACGGGCTGATGCTGATGGATGGGGACAAACACAAAACCCATCGCAGTATTATTCTGGAGGCGTTTAAACCCAAACCGATGCAGGGATATTTGGACGAGCTCCCGGCCGTGTTTAACGCAGAATTCGAAAAACTCAACGGCCTGTCAGAATTTGACGCCCTCCCACGCTGACCCTCAACCTCGCAGCCAAAATCTTCTTCGGCTTTGATCTGAAAGAAGACATCAACCAGATCG
>JAHDEN010000274.1 GCA_020628815.1 Chloroflexota bacterium
TCGCCCTGATCTCAGTATGCAACGCATAAAATTCCTCTTCAGTCAAAGCTGGCGGCAGGTCTAAATCTAACGGCCCCAAATGACCCGGCGGAAGCAGCCCATTGCGATCAAAATAATACAGTTTGCCGACATGGGTAAAGTTCGGTGGCACTCGTGGCACAATGTCGATATGGTTCACAAAACGGAAAAACTTTCCACGATAATGATCCCTGAACAGGTCCTCAAACTCCGCTCGACCCGTCATCGGCTGACCAAACGTGTAGATGCCGCTAATCGGAAACTGTTTGAGTAATTCAGCCCCGGCCAGTGTAGCTAGCGCACCGCCTAAACTGTGGCCGGTGACATACAGCTTCATCGATCGGTTAAGGATGCCTTGCAGAGTCTCTTTGATGCGAGGTTCGAGTTGCTTATATTCTTGCAGAAAGCCAACATGCACAACACCATATGGGCGCCTTTCTCCGGCAAACTTTAGATTATCAAGCCAATTACCCACAGATTGGGTGCCGCGAAATGAGAGGACACAAGACTGCTCATCGTGAGCTATGAAACATTGAGGGCGGCCTTCATCGATCACGTAGCAATCTGTATATCCCCATTCGTTGGCTTGCACCTTGATGAGTGGATCTAATTCATAGTTTAACCGACTGGCCTTTGCCAAGAGGAGTGCGGCCTCAAGCGGTTTAGGTTTGTCTTGATGGAGGATTGAACGATCAAATGGCATCGGTTAATCCTCCCGGGGGTTGTTGCCGGTGTTGATGTTAATCGACCCACCGCCGGAAATATTGCCACCTATGTTTACCCCACCTCGTCCAACAACCGTGTTGTTATTGCCTTGAACAATTTGGTTATTATCACCTGTCACATCACCAATCGTATTGGTCGTGCTACCTTGGTTGTTAATCACGGTCATGGTGCCGCCGTTGTTGATAAACTGCTGTGCCCCATCACCAAATACATTTTCAATAGATTGTTTGATCTGCTCCGGTTCAATTTCCCGAGTATTCCCCTCTTCAATTTCACCCGGATTCTCTTCAAAGCCACCTAGGGAGCCTACTTTGCCTCTGTAGAGTGAGACAGCAAATGGGCCAACCCCTTTTTGAACGGTGATCTCAGGCTCTTGAACATAGTCACGTTTGTATTTTTCTTTAAGATCACTGGCTTGCTCAGAGACCTCAATATAGAGATTTGTGTACAAATCAAATGCACTTATGAAGCCACTACGACCGGACCCGATTCTGCCTTGCAGAATTTTGGAGAGCGTTTTGCCGAAGTTGGTCAGGGTCTCATCGTGCATAAATAGGGACTTTTGCTTGTTGCCACAGGCGGTGATGATAATGCGCCCTTTGCCAGAACCAAGCAGGGTGTTCAAGCCATCTTCTGTGGGGTTGTTGGATGGCAGGTCTGCACTGGAGTCGCCCAGCGTGCCGACCGCGGCGTGACCAGAGTGACAGGTGTTGAGAAAGATGATGACCCGTTCGGCTTTGATCGCTTGGACAAGCTCTGCCAAACGAGCTTCACTGATGCAGGTGGCGGGGTCAACGATCATATCTTTGTCACCCACTGCGTCGTGGGGCAAGAAGTGCCATTTGCCGTTGGGGCCGTAGCTGCCGTGGCTGGCGAGAAAGATGAAGGCGGTGTCTGTGGCTTGGACCGTTTGGGCGAGCTGTTGGAAGCTGGCTTCAATGTTGGCTTTGGTAGCGACTGATTCGGTTAACGAATGGACCTGATTGGCCGGATAGCCGCAAAATTTGGGGTTTTGCAGAATTTTTTCGATCTCAAGAACGTCTTCGTTGGTGTGGGAGACGTCCCAATCTTGATTGTGGCTAAATGTACCGACCCCGATGAGTAGGGCGTGACCGTCTGTGAATGACATGTTGTTTCCTCTCTTTTGAACAGGCAAGGATGCCTGTTTTACACTGCGGATAAACAATCCGCTTTACTTTCAATAAGCAAGTTGGCGACCTGCATGTGAATTTTCAAAAATTTTTAGACCCCGTTTCGTAATGGGGCAATCAATGAATTGCTTAAACTCAACGAAGCCTTGTTTTACAATTTTAAAATTTTTTTGAATCCTTCGCTACGCTCAGGATGGCTGCGTCGTTACCACTCCTTGCCTCAGTGGCCAGTGTGGCTATGAAGAGATGGGGGACGACAACAACACAACCCGAAAACCTATGTTGACAATACGGTCGTAAGGAACGTCCCTGCTACGGTACGCCACACGGAAGAGGTCCTGATTGAAGTTGACGAACGAACCCCCGCGCAGGACTCGACCTACGTCAACTCCGGCCGTCAAATCTTCTAGGCCGTCATCAGGGTCATACTCATATTCTTTCCAATGAGACCTTGTCCATTCCCACACATTTCCGGCCATGTCCAAAACACCATATGGACTAGCACCTTCATGAAAAATCCCGACCGGGCTGGTTGAGTTAAGCCCCAAACTATCACAGTTTAGCTTCGCAAGGTCAAACTCGTCTCCCCACGGAAACGCCCGCTTTTGTTGCTTCACAGCGTCCCAACCGGCCGCTTTTTCCCACTCCGCCTCACTCGGCAGGATAATCGCCTGACCTGTTTTCTGACTCAACCAATCGCAATATTTGAGGCAATCGTGCCACGTTAGCTGCACCACCGGATGGTTCCGAATCTCATCTTTCGGGGTATCCCCTTCCCAATGCTTAGGAGCCTCATACCCCGTATCTGTGGTAAACAGAAAATATTGTCCGTTGGTAATTGGAACCCGAGAAATTTTAAATTCCGGCAGGGGTAAGTTGTGAATCAGTTTGTCATCATCATCGACGCCTGCCCCCATCTCAAACTCACCGGCTGGAATCGTAATCCACTCCGGCTCACCATGTGGCCCGTACCAGTACCCCATCCCCGCCTGCTGCAGGGCGGACACCGCCAAGCCACGCACATTCACAGCTTCACGCAGCGCCTCATCTTTTTTGCCTTTCAGCGGGACATTAATCGCCGCTTGCAGCTTTGCCTGAACATGCTCCTGCACAGTCGCCTCAACCTTCCCATCCCCCACATCATTGATGCAGGCCAACGCCAAAACGGTGTTGTGATACTGGCTCGGCTCATCGGGATGATCGGCTATCGCTTGAACCAGATGACTCACCTTCTCCCACCCCTTAAGGCCCAAATAGCCCGCCTCGAGCAAAATCGTCTCCCGCCACCAGCTGTCCCCCGTCCGCTCAAGCGTGTACGGGATATAGCCGTCTTTGTTGGCGATGGCGCATCCGGCCAAATATTCCTGAAACGTCAGATGGCTGAAGCCGTAAACCCCCTCATCTTTTGCGACCAAAATCCCGGTCCGCTCCTCTAAAAGCTGCATAAAGCGCTGCTCGATTGAAGCGACATCTGCCTGATCAGGATAGAGGGGAGAAAGCTCCCGACGCAACAGCTCTTGCAACAAGTTTTCACCTAGCTCACGGGTCCGTTGCTCCTGCATGTGGAGGGCGACCGCCTGCAGGATGAGCCGCCGCTGTGTCGCTGAAATCTGCTCCCCCTCTTGTAGGTGTGTCAGCCCGATTTTGGCCGCGTCCCACGTGTTTATGAGCACATCAACCGCCTGCTCATACAGGGCAGCCCGCTGGCTGGGGAGGCTGGTTGACTCTAAATCTTTATGGATCAGGGCGATAACGGTCAGCATCAGCGGATTCACAGCCAGATCTCGTATCGTCTGGTTTTGGGCGATGGCGTTTGCCAGATCATCGGTGCGCCGCTGGGTGTACGCTTCAGCCTGTGGGCCGGTGCCGAGCGCATCGATGGATATTTTGCGATACCAGTTGTGCAAAAACTGGCGCACGTCGTCTAGGCGAAACTCCCGAATCGTTGCCTCGTGGTAGCCCGCTCCCAAGCGGCGATACCCAGCAACCCGACTGCTGACGACAAAGCGGCAGCTGGGGTAGCTGGTGGTAAAGGTTTCGATCAGGCGACTGACCCGCTGTTTTAGCTCTCCGTCCGCCACCTCGTCCAACCCATCTAACAAAACGATGGCTTGGCCACTGTTGAGATACCCATCAAAGAACGTTTTAGGAAGATCGATCCCCTGATTTTTGAAATGGAGCCGATAGAGGTCGAGAAGCTGGGCCGGGCCGTCGAGGTAGGATGGCTCTTGGCGGATGTAGGCGCCAAGCTGGCGTAGCTCGAGAAAGATCGGGAGTTTTTGCCGCTCGTCGAAGGTGATTTCGCTGTCGCTAAAGGTTTGGGCAACCAGCCCCGGCTCACTATCAAAGTCTTTGGCGTAGATGAGGGCCAAATAGCGGAGGAGGGTCGTTTTGCCACTGCCGGGATCGCCGATGATGGCGAGCTTCTGATTCTCTTTGAGTGCTCGGTTAACGGTGATCGTCTCGACCCCTTTGATTCGGTCGATATGCTCGACACGCCCTTTGGCCCCAACGACCATCTCCCGTTCGGCATCGAGCAAGGCGGTGCGCCGGTCGAGCATGGTTTCGGTGACGGTGCGCAGGGTAACGTAGATTTCTTCTAGCTCGATGTAGACCTGCTGGTTGTGCTTTTTCGACTGAATTCCCTGCAGGGGCAACACCCGATTCTTTTCGATGAGCCAAGTGAGGTAGGCGTTGAGCAGTTGGGCAGGGTCATTTGGGGGGATGTTGAGGATCGATTTGAGCTGTTCAAAATGGCCGCCTTGATCATCGCTCACGATGTAGATTTGGTTTTTGTGGATAGTGCCGGTATTGATTTCCGCATTGCCGCCGATGCCACCCCCGACGTTGACCCCCTGCTGGGCGACGACGGTATTATTGTCCCCGATGATTTGGGTGATGTGGCTGGCGATATTAGGGGGCAACGGATGGTTGGCGCATTGGGCGGCCCAATTGGCTTGGCCGAGTTGTTCAAGGGTGGGGCAGTCTGCATCCGGGTTTTCGGTTTTGAGAATGTCTAGGAGCGCTTCGAGTTGGTTAAGCTGGTAGACGGCGTTGAGGAAGAGGTTGGCCCGTTTCCGGTCTGAGTCTTGGTCGTGTAGCTCTTGGGCCGGGATGCCGAAATCTGAGCAGAGGTCGGTGAAAAGCTCGCGGTCTTGCATGAAGGCGTTGAAGAGGAGGGTGCGGGTTGTGCCTAAGGCGAGTTGTGGACTCATGATGCGGTAGTTTAGTGGAGATGAGGATGAATTGCGAATGTTTGGGCGGGTAAACTACCCGTCTTACTTTTGGTTCCTAAAAGCCAAAATTTGAAAAATTTTGAATCTCTCGCTACGCTCGAGATGCCTAGTCGCTACCGCTCCTACGGCCATTGGTCAGAGGGGCGAAGAGATGGTGGACGACAACAACACAACCCGAAAACCTACGTTGCTACCACGGCCGTTAGGACCGTCCCAGCTACGGTACGCCACACGGAAGTTGTTCAGATCGAGGCCGAAGAACGAACCCCCGCGATTGACTCGATACACATCGTCCCCAGCCGTTAAATCTTCTCGGCCGTCCTTAGAGTCATACGCATAACCATACTCTGGGTTTTCCCAATCTGGTCCCCAATTTGACCTCGTCCATTCCCAAACATTCCCGGCCATATCCAAACAGTCATATGGGCTAGCCCCTTCACGAAAAATTCCTACGGGTGAAGTTGTTCCAAGACCTAAATCGCGACAATTGAGCTTGAAATGGTCAAATTCATCTCCCCATGGGAAAATTAGCTTTCTCTGCTTTTTCGCGTCCCACCCGGCCGCCTTTTCCCACTCAGCCTCGCTCGGCAAGGTAACTCTTTTACCCAATTTTTCGCTTAGCCAGTCACAATATGCAATGCAATCATGCCAAGAAACACTCACCACCGGATGGCTTTGAATCTCTTCTGAGGGGGCATCTCCATCCCAATGATCCGGCGCCCTGTGTCCCGCATCTGTGGTAAACAAATGATATTGCCGATTGGTAATAGGAACTTTGGAAATTTGGAACGCTGGAAGGGTCAAAGGGTGCTGCTCTTCTCCTTCACCCATCAAAAACTCGTCTGCGGGGATACTAACCCACTCCGGCTCACCATATTGCCCGTGCCAAAAGCCCAT
>JAHDEN010000275.1 GCA_020628815.1 Chloroflexota bacterium
ACGACATCCCCAACGCCCGCATCGACAGCAAAGCCGTCTACACCACCTCCGTCCCTGGCGGCGCATACCGGGGCTTCGGCGCACCCCAAGGGGCGTTCGTGGCTGAGACCCAGATGAACAAACTGGCGGTTGCTTTAGGCATGGACCCAGTCGAACTCCGGCTCAGAAACTGCCTGCGCGAAGAGAGCATCCAAATCACCCAAGTCCCGATGCCACCCGGCGTCAGTCTGCCCGAAGTCATCGAATCCTGCGCAAAAACATCAAGTTGGGGTGATGGGTTGAACAATGAAGTTACGGCCGAAGATGTAGAGAATTTCCAATCATTCCAAACGCTACCGCCGGACCCCCAAAGCATTAAACGGGGGCGTGGCTTCGCCATCTCATTCAAAAACGTCGGCTTTTCCTACGGTTTCCCCGAGCGGTGCGAAGCCACTATCGAAATCCACGGCAACGGTGAAATCGAAGAGGTCGTCTGCCGTCACGCCGGTGCTGACGTTGGGCAAGGGGCGCACACCGTCTTCCGCCAAATGGCCGCCCGAGCCACCAACGTGCCGGTCGAAAAGGTCCGCATGATCGTCAGCGACACGGCCGAAACCGGTGACTCCGGCTCCGCCTCCGCCTCACGGCTGACCTTTATGGCGGGCAACGCCATCAAACGGGCGGGCGAAGAAGCGCTTAAGCAATGGCAAGAAGAAGAACGGCCGGCCATCGGCCATCACCGTTTTGTCCCCCGCTCAACCGTCACGCTCGATAAAGAGACCGGTTTTGGGGACGGCAACATCACTTTTGGCTATGTGGCCCAGTACGTTGACCTGCTCGTTGACACCGAAACGGGCCATATCAAAATCAACAAAGTTGTCTCCACCAACGACGTTGGCAAAACGATCAATCAACAGCAGGTTGAAGGGCAAATCGAAGGAGGTGTGATCCAGGCGTACGGGTACGCCATCACCGAAAATTTGCAGTTGCAAGACGGCCGGATCCAAAATCCCCGCTTTAGCACCTATCTGATTCCCGGCATTCTAGATATCCCGGATGAAGTCACGTCAGACATCCTCGAAATCCCCGACCCACAAGGGCCATGGGGCGCGCGTGGCATGGCCGAAATGCCGATGATCCCCCTCGCTCCCGCCATCGGCGCCGCCCTGCACGATGCCACCGGCGTCTGGTTTGATGAGTTTCCGTTTACGCCGGGGAAGGTGGTTGCAAGATTGAAGGGGAAATAACAAAGTCGTCTATAAACAAAAAAAGACACCTCAAACGGTGTCTTTTTTTGTTTATGGCTTCAGCGTGTTTCGAGATTACTCCTTCAAAACAATATCACTAATAATGACCCCTTGATCATCATCATGAAAATAAAAGGTTGTAGCACCCGTTTCGGCCGCTGGGAACAAGTACCAGCCGGTGTGCGTTTCTCCATCTGAATACCAATAGGTTGTCTCGGCCGCAGCACCTCCTAAGCCGATATGATCATACCGATTGCCAACAATATCCCGCACATTCATAT
Source organism: Chloroflexota bacterium (assembly GCA_020628815.1). Lineage (GTDB taxonomy): Bacteria > Chloroflexota > Anaerolineae > Promineifilales > Promineifilaceae > WTJY01. Next base: position 1,508 of record JAHDEN010000275.1, read on the forward strand.
TTGTATTGCCCACGTCGGACCCTTTACGCAAAAAGTTGATCTGATTAGAGAAGAAATAAGAAGTCCAAGAGATATTGAATTTCATATCTCCATTTTGGAGAACTTCAACGCTGGTTGCGCACATATCTACTCTTGCCAAAAGCTCATCCCCATCCTTGATAGGTATCTCAGTGCACTTATCTGTCATCGGATAAATACCCGGAGAAAATAATGGCAATTGGAAGTCTTTAAGTGTAGTAGGTAAAAAGCTTTGAAAACCTAGAATCTCGACATCAACTAGATAAAGGTCTTTTTGTTCAGTAAGTAGCAAAAGTTTAGAGTCACTTAGAAATTCTAATTCAATGGGCCGATTCAACTCTTGGTAGGTATCAATTCGATCTAAGTAAGCTTTTCCCAATAATCGAAAATCTTTTTGATGATAGATGACAATCATCAGTTCCCCAGAACCATCGAAGGTAGATTTATCGCTGGGTGTGACATAGGCAACCCTCTCCGAGTTAGGGCTGATAGCTACTGGTCCTAGAACAGAACTATTTTGAAGCTGGTAGTGTCCCGCCACAGATTTGTTTACAGGATCTATTTTTGCCCCAATCGATGTGTAGATGTATTGATTTTTGAACTTGATTTCTTTTAAATAAGAGCTGGTAAGGTCTCTGAAAAGATCATAATTAGATGAGATTTCCTCAAGTCCATCGTCGCTAACTAATAACTCGCTAAATGCGGCTAGTGTCGTTTCGCTATCATAACCATATACTTTTGTAACTAATTCTGATGGTTCAATTTGTACATTTGAATAACTATCAATCTGTTTCTCCATTTGCACACCATCTTCATAAATTTTAGTTCCATAGAAATTATCCCATTGCCCCTTCATTGATACGATGACTGTATTTGGTTTATCTTGCACAACTACCATATCTATGGCCCTTAAAACGGGATCTTGGGTGTTAACTGTTTCACCTAATGGAAACAGAATATCTTGCGTCTGAGAATTTAGGTTAACTCTTTGGATTGATTCAATCTTGTCCATACCTACATAAAGCATCGATCCGTCATTGGCTATGCCTAGCTGATTTGGCTCACTACTCAGGGGGATGGTTGTATTAACAGTGACCGGGTTTGCATTTAAGACCAAAATGGTGTTAGGGAAGTTTTCAGACGTCTCAGATACTGATACATAAATTAGATTTTTGTTGGGATCATAAATTGTATCATTTGCTTTCACACCTAATTTCTCCATTTTTTTAAAAGAGACAGGGCCCGACGTCGAGATTTTTAAAGGATCTCCGAAAGTCTTCGAGTAGTTAAAAAATATAGAAGTAAGCAGAAGAGGAATAATTGTTATCATCCCTAAATAGGAGATTTTATTTTTAGATTTTTGCATATTGATAAATAGTTTTTTGATTTCACATTTGAGATACTTAAGAATGTAGCAACGCTAACCAAAATTTTAAAGTATTCAATACAAACTAATCTATCAAATAGGAAATATGTTCGGTCTTTTCGTGGTTCATAGTAGATGATGGTGCGCTAGATTGGGAAAATGCATGGGAGCTAGTGGCCTTGACTGAATCGACGATTTCGCCTGCTCCGTAACATCAGTCTCGCCGTGGGCGGGTTAACCTTAGGTTCTGCGATAGCTGATTGATTGCTGGGGCGGTTATCACGCCGTTACAGTTGACATTGGAACCTTTCTGGATATATACTTTCGGTATCTATCTTTGCGAGGTTGAATGACAGTCAAAACAGCAAAAATATTCACCAACGGCCGTAGCCAAGCGGTCCGCCTGCCAAAAGAATTTAGGTTTGAGGGAAAAGAAGTCCTTATTCGTCGTGAAGGTGACAACATCATCCTGTCCCCCGTCCCTGCCGATTGGCGCACCTTTTTTGAAGAGGTGCCACTGCCAACTGAAGACTTCATGGCTGAACGGGATCAGGGAGCACAACAAATTCGGGATCAGCTCTTCGACTAGGACGCCTCATCTCATCATGTACATTCTCGATACCAATATCTGCATATACATCATTCGTCAGCGGCCGATGGCGGTGCTTGAAAAGTTTGAAGAAATCCCGGCCGATGAGCTTGCCATCTCTGTGGTTACCTACGCAGAGCTGCAATATGGGGTAGACAAATCCTCATCCAAGCAGTTTAACCAAAACGTACTCGACCAATTTGTGAACCGCTTAAACATTTTGAGCTGGGATCGGCCGGCTGCCCGTGAATACGGGCTCATCCGATCAAATTTGGAAACAAAAGGGACCCCCATCGGCCCGCTAGACTTGCTAATTGCGGCCCATGCGTTGAGCCAAGAGGCAACAGTTGTGACAAATAATCTTAGAGAGTTCCAAAGGATACCCGATCTAAATCTTGAGAATTGGGTGTAGGCTATACAAATCGCTTTTGGAAGGCGAATACGGCCGGATCGATCTAACGCGCAACCAAAAAGCGAGCCCCCTACTTGTCTTCCTACCCCGCAGAGGCTCCCAAACGCCAGCCGGTAAGCATACCACCAACCAAAACAGACAACAGTGCCGCCAAAATGATGCCAATTTGTGGCGCAATTGCAGGTTGGCTTGGGGGTGTTATCTCTGAGTTTGAAAACGAATCGTTTGTGACGGCACAAGTTCTCTCTTCGCTATACAGGTTTTCTACTTCTGACAGCCAAGCTTGCATTTGGGCATCAACCGGATCGCACAAGTTGGTGCCGAGCGTGTGAAAGTAAGTAAGGGAGTCGAGCTGGCTGAAGCTGCTGGGCAGTGGTCCGCTCAGCAATGGGTTGCCGCTGAGCAACAGCGCAGAGAGATTTGGTAGGGAGCCCAATTCGGCCGGAACGGTGCCGGTAAGTCCGGCCCCATCAAGATACAGTTTTTGCAGGTTGGTGAGCTGCGCCAGCTCGGCCGGAATTTCGCCTCCCAATCGATTGCCCGATAGATAAAGATTTTCAAGCTGGGTGATTTGGCCTAGCTCGGCCGGAATCGGGCCGGTCAGCTGGTTGTCTTCTAGTCTGAGCCACGTGATGAGAGATAGATTGCCCAGCTCGGCCGGAATTGGGCCAGACAGTTGGTTGCTGTTGAGCTGGAGCCAGCTTAGGGCGGGCAGCTGCTCAATCTCGGCCGGGATCGAGCCTGACAGGCCGTTTGCTTCCAAAATCAGCCGCGTGACGTTTTGACCCCCATCGCACACAATCCCGTGCCAAGTGCAGGGAGTGTCAGTTTGTAGCCAGCCATCGTTCAAAAGCCAATTGGCACCGTTGGTGGCGCTGAAAAATGTGACCAGCGCTTCACATTCGGCCGTGGGTATCTCGACAACGTTGTTGCAATCAAACTCGGTTTGGGCGTGGGCAGATGGGGTGAGCCACGCCAGCAGCAGCCCGCTGATGAGGAGGGCAAAAATGGGGACAGGGTGGTTCAAGGAGCGCATGTTTAAGCGGGCTGGCTTTTGGGCAGGTGTACCGTCACATTGGTCCCCTGACCATCACGGCTGGTTAGGGTCACCGTGCCGTTGTGCCGCTCGATGATCGCTTTAACCAAGGGTAGCCCCAAACCGCTACCGGCCATCGCTCGGCCGTTTTCTGCTCGGTACAGCTCTTCCCACACGTGGGGCAATCCGTCGACCGGGATTCCGATCCCCGCGTCAGCAATTTCTACACGGATCCTGTCTTGCTCTTCGCGAGCTAAAATTTCGAGCGCATCCCCATCCTCAGAATATTTAAAGGCGTTGTCGGCCAAATTAAAAAAGGCCAAAAACAGCAGGTCCCAATCCCCAGAAATCGGTGGCAGCGGCCGGGGCGCTTGCGGCAGCGTGAGCTGCATGCGGCGGGTGCCGGCCGCTTTTTCGTCGATAAGATCGTACACCTCGCGCAGAACTTCCCCTAAATCCGTCTTTGCCAGCTCCAGCGGCCGGGTTTCGAGATCAGCGATTTTGCGTAGATCGGTGGTGAGTCGCACCAGTCGGCCGGTTTGATTGGTCATCGAATCGATGGCCGTTTGCCGCTGCTCGGCCGTGGGGTCACCGATTAGGTTAACGATTCCGGCCCGTAGCACCGTGAGCGGGTTTTTAAACTCGTGATCCAGCCGCTGCAAAAACCGACGCCGGTCCTGATCGTTTTCCTCTTGTTGGTTGGCCAATGCCTCTGTTTTTTGCTCGCTCGCTCGGTGTGATTGGACCAATCCCACCAAAGCAAAAGCGCAAAACAGGGCGGTCAGCATAAAAATGATGGAGAAGGCGTTGAGTGGGATGGTGAATGCAAGGGCGTCGGGTGCCACAAAATAGAGGATGATTGAAACGAGCGTTCCAACGCTAAAAATGAGTCCGATGGTGAGCCAAGCGCGTCTCATCCGGCCGTTTCTACCTTGCCGACAAAGCGGTATCCCTCACCCGGCACCGTTTGGATGAAAATCGGCTCGGCCGGATCATCTTGCAACACACGGCGCAGTTCGGCGATGCGGGAGTCAACCGTGCGGGTTCCGGCCGGATAATCCCACCCCCAAACCGCATCTAGCA
>JAHDEN010000276.1:0-1651 GCA_020628815.1 Chloroflexota bacterium
GCGGCCCTGATGGGAATCGGCGTTTTATTTACCGCCATCGGCACCGGCATTGCCAGGCTGATTAATCGTAAACGCACACCGGCATCACCCGGAACTTAAGTTACGTGGTGCGTATTGCGTGGAACGTAACACGCACCACGTTCCACGCCCCGCTTTTACCAACAGACACAATCACAAAAGGACCAACAAAATGGGACAGAAAAAAGAGAACGCAATTAACTTATACATGCACGGCATCCGTGACGGAAACGCTCGTGAGGCGGTTACAAAATACACCGGAGATCGCTACACCCAACACAGCACCGGTGTGAAAGATGGGGCTGAAGGGTTTGTTGAATTTTTCGAGCCGTTTATTAAGCGCAATCCAATTCGAGACATTCAAATTGTACGGTCGTTAGAAGAGGGGCAATATGTATTTGTCCACGCGTATCAGTCGCTGAATAACGGCGAATCTCAATGGGTGACCACCGACTTTTTTGATACGGATGAAAATGACAAAATCATTGAACATTGGGACGTGATTGCGGCGTATTCTGACAAAACACCGTCTGGCCACACCTCTGTAGACGGTGCCACCGAGATCACTGATCTTGATAAAACAGGTGCCAACAAAAAAGTGGTGCAAAATCTGATCCACGATGTGCTGATGGGAAACAATCCGGCCGCCATCGACAGCTACATCTCGGCCGAAACATACATTCAGCGCAATCGAGAAGTGGCAGATGGATTAGAAAACTTCAAGCCATTGGCACTGGCTGAAAATAACCCGCTCATTTATACCGATTTGGTGCTCATGGTTGGTGAAGGCAACTTTGTCGCTACGTTGTGCAAAGCTGAATGGGAAGGTGCCCCCTACGCCCAAGTTGATCTTTTCCGTCTTGAAAACGGCCTGATTGTAGAACATTGGGACAATGCTGAACCGGTTCCGCCACAAGAAGAGTGGGCGAACTCTGGCAAGTTTTAAGCTGAACGAAAAATTGAAAGTCCCAACGACTGAAACGGCCGGATCTCGGATTCGGCCGTTTCGCTTTCTACAACCAGCCCACTAATATTGTCGATTGGAACAATCACAAACGGGGACACAACTCCGATTTTTTCGCTGGAAGCCAACACAATCGTCTCGGCCGCCCGTTCGCTCAGTGCCTTCTTCATCATCGCTTCTTCAAGGTCCCCCGTGCTTAACCCCTCTTCAGGATGCACACCCGTCACCCCCATAAAATAAACATCTGCCCGGATATGTTTTAACGCCTCAAGCGCCGCAGTCCCCATCGTGACGACTGAATGTTTAAACAGCCTGCCACCGATCAAAATCACTTCAACCGTGGCGTGGTTGGCCAGCTCAACCGCTACGCTGGGGCTGTGGGTCACAATTGTTGCCTGCAAATTAGGTGGCAGATGGCGAGCCAGCTGAACGGCCGTCGTCCCTCCATCCAAAATCACAATTTGCCCCGATTGGATTAGCTCTGCGGCCGTTCTCCCGATCTCCCGTTTCCCATCAGTTGAAATCGTTTGCCGCCGATTAAAGTCAGCCTCGGCCGGAGCTAGTGGCATCGCCCCACCGTGTACCCGGCGTAGCAAACCGTCTTTCGCCAGTTCGCGTAAATCTCGCCGAATCGTATCTTCAGACAGGTCAAGCTCGGCCGCTAAGTTT
>JAHDEN010000276.1:1670-5956 GCA_020628815.1 Chloroflexota bacterium
ATCGTTGCGCAATATTTCAAGAATATGTTTTTTTCTTTGTTGGGTCAGCATAGATTTCATTTTACACGATTTTTCTTGACAATGCACGAATTTGCACGTATTCTGAAAACTAAAAATAAGTGAGGCAATTATGCATGATCGAATTCGAATCCAAAAAGTAGAAACCCTATCTAATGACTGGTACGTGTTAAAAAAGACAACGTTTGATTTTTTGCGCAAAAATGGTGAATGGCAGACCCAAAGCCGAGAAACGTACGATCGTGGCAATGGAGCCACAATCTTGCTTTATAACCTTGAAAAGCGGACGGTCATTTTGACGAGGCAGTTTCGCTTTCCAGCATTTGTAAATGGTTTGGAGGAGGGGTTACTGATTGAAACAGCGGCCGGGTTACTGGATCAGGCCAGTCCGGAAGAACGTATCAAACAAGAAGCTGAAGAGGAGACAGGCTACCGGGTGACGCAGGTGCGAAAGGTGTTTGAGGCGTACATGAGCCCTGGCTCAGTAACTGAAAAGCTGTACTTTTTTGTGGCTGAATATGATGCAGGTTCCAAAGTGAATGACGGAGGTGGAGTTGAAAATGAGGGGGAGGATATTGAAGTGCTTGAATATTCGATTAAGGACTGTATGGGCATGATCGCCACCGGGGAAATTAAAGATGGTAAAACGATCATGCTTCTACAATATGCGGCGTTGAATATTTTTCACTAATTGTTGTTAACACTCTCATTCCGGAATCGAATTACACGGTACGTCCATACCGCAAACAGCAGGGTTAATGGGGTGAAAACAAGTTTCTCGAACAGCGTGACTGAAAACAAGTTGGCGATTGTGTTGGCAACAAATAGTCCAAACAATCCCCACAGCAAGACGGTTTTAATGTTGTGAGGCAATAGTTTACGGATAAAGCCACCTTCGGCCGCAAATGCTGCAATAACCAACAAATTAATTCCGATTGATACCGCTTCGAACTGCAACATTTCAGTCGTGCTGGTCAACCGTCCGCCCCACACAATGCTGTATGGAATGACGCCGGTCACAATTAACATGTGGAATACGATGATAATTGCTGGGACAAATACCATCCCTTTAATTGCTCGTTCTACTTTTGAGTCACCTAAATTTTGTTGGGGGGCAGTTATGTTTTTGATCATTATTTTTTTCTCCTGTAATTATTTGTTACTGCCCTAACTTTATCAATGTGGGGGGTCATATTTCATGTGCCAATCGTCATGTCAAAGTCATAGTTTCAAATCATGCCTACCATACAACCATGCGGTTGAAATCAACTAATTGGTTTAAATAAAAGTCAACCAGCCTGCCTAAAAAAGGGGAACGGCCGGTGGACTACTTTTCGACCCCACCTGCCTACACTCATGACTATGCAGGTTTGGTGACTTCGCTTCACCGACAAATCCTCGCCAATTAAAACCCAAACCAAATGAAGGAAATAGACATGACGAATAAACGCTTTAAAAACTGGCTCGTGCCGGGGTTGCTGTTGCTATTAGGCTCGATCAATGTGATTTCGGGCGCATTTCAGTTAGACACAATCATGCGGGGGCCACCGGCCGTACCTGATGAAATGATGACCATGGAATATTTCTCAATGCCGATTCCCATCGTTTTACACATATTGGCCGGTGTTGCTTTTAACTTGCTAGGTCCCCTGCAATTTGCACCCATTACGTGGGGCAAATGGGCCAGCTGGCATCGTTGGTCCGGCCGCTTGTTGGTGCTATCTGGCATTTTGATCGCTGGCACCGGACTATGGATGAATCACGTTTACCCACAATATGGTGGCGTGCTTAAATATCCTGGCATCGTGGTTAATAGTTTGGGGCTAGCCATTGCGCTTGGCATCGCGCTGCAAGCGGTTCGATCCAGCGCCAGAGACATTCCGAAACACAGAAGATGGATGATGCGGGCCGTTGCATTTGGATTGGGTCCAGCGACCCAGCGTGTGGTCATCATCCCCTACTTCTTGATTTTTGGGGTTCCCGAAAATTGGATGATCGGCTTGGTGATTTGGATGGGGTTCTTGATCAACTTGGCCGTTGTTGAATTTGTTTTGGCCCGCAATCGGCGCGGAAAACAATCTTCGCCATTTTCAGCCTTAAATGCTCTGGCACATAAAGAGGTCTAAACTTTAAAGAGGTTAGATCAAAAAGCCGGATGTGAATTCACATCCGGCTTTTTGATTGCACCCTGATTTATCAATCCCACTAAATTTAAAGATGGCTGGTTAAACTCACCAAGCGGTGTAGGATTAGGACGTGCTACCATGCGCGACCGAAAACAAAACCAAAAAATATGATGCAAACCAAACACCACAACACGTTTGAACTCCGTCGCTTAAACGGCGACGACACTACCTACATCTTTGACAGAAAACGAGCCCCCGATGGCTTAGACGGCTACAAACGGCGGGACAAAGATTTATGGATTGTGAAGCGTCCCGGCTGGGGCTGGGTCGCGTGGGGTGAAGCGTACGGCATCACCGGCCGGCCGTGGTACGTGGCCCCTGAAGATCAAGAAGATTTCCCGCCCGAAGGGGAATGGGTATCAAAAAAAGGGCCAAAATCATACGTCTACCAATTGACCTATTTGTAGACCCTTCAATAAGAAAGAGAGGAAATATGCTTAAACAAATCGCCCATATTTGCATCATGTCCCATGATTTAGAAGCAACCGAGCGCTTCTATGCTGACCTGTTTGGCCTCCAACGCTCCTTCAATTTTTACAAGGACGGGGAGCTTCACGGCTATTATCTTGGCTTAGGCGGCCGGACCTTTATCGAAGTTTTTCACAATCCCACAGCTGCGGCCGGAAACAACCCCCTGATCAACCACATGTGCCTAGAGGTTGAAAGCCTCGACACACTCATCGCTCACGTGCGGGGGCACGGCCATAACATCACCGATAAAAAGCTAGGGGCTGACAACACATGGCAGGCCTGGATCGATGATCCCAGCGGGGTGCGTATTGAGCTTTTTGAATATACCGAAAAAAGCGCACAGTTTACCGGCGCCGACTGCATCGTTGACTGGTAGAACCCCTTCCCCACAAAAGATAATTTCTCCCGATGGCTAACCCTGAATCACAAAAAACGTGCGCCTTGTGCCACGCCGAGCTAAGCGGCAAATATTTGGCCAGCTATTGGGGGGATGCGTATTGCCTTGATCATGCAAAAACGGCGGCAAGCTGTAGCTACTGCGGCCGGTTTGTCCCCTATCTGACCCAAAAAGATCAAAAGCGGATGGTTGAACCGATTAGCTGCGACACCTGCGCGGCCGGAGCGATCACAGAAGCGGCTCAAGCGATCGAGTTGGCTCTGCCCCTGATCGAATGGGTCGAAACGTTGGGTGTTAAACTGCGGCAGAAAAAGTTCAAAATCGAAGTCCTTGATCGGGCTGACTTTTTGTCACGCAAAGGGGGGCGGCATGATCCGCTAGGCCTGACCATGAGCACCCGCATCATGCGCAAAAACAAAGTTGAACGGGCGGTGGTAGACGGAGTTGCCTTTTTACAGGGGATGCCCCGCACGTTGTTTAGCGGTGTATGCACGCATGAGTTAGGTCATGTTTGGCTCGTTCAGCATAAAATTTTAGGCTTACCCATAACAGAGGAAGAAGGGTTTTGTGAACTGTTGGCCCACCGTTATTACACCGGTTTAGACAACGACTCCGGCCGGTTTTATGCGCAACGCATCGCTAAAAACAGCAGTCCAATTTATGGGGATGGGTTTCGCAAACTCCACAAGCTTGAAGCCCGGGTTGGGTTTGAGCAAATCCTAAAATCTTTGCTTCGCAAGAAAAAGCTCCCCCTTTAATTATGATAGTCACCGACTCAAATAAAGAGTTGATCTATAATTACCAAACATGAGTCAAGAACAACCCAACAATCCGCTGCACGGCATAAAGCTGGAACAAATTGTCACTGAGTTAGTTGATTATTTCGGCTGGTACGAACTCGGCCGGCGCATTGACATCCGCTGTTTTAACTACGACCCATCGGTAAAATCGAGCCTCAAGTTTTTGCGCCGTACCCCGTGGGCACGGACAAAAGTTGAAAATCTTTACCTGTCCATCTTGCCAGATATTCGGCGGGATTAGACTCGCCCAAAACAGAGGGTTTCTACAACTACGATCTTCTCTAGCGTCTAATCAAAACTATCATCCGAGGGCTCAAGCCCTCGTTTAAGACAAGAAATCTGATAAATCAGGTTGACACGTCCGCCAGAGCCCGATTTATCGGGCTTCCTATTTTAACCGCAGGATTGATCCTG
>JAHDEN010000277.1 GCA_020628815.1 Chloroflexota bacterium
AATATGTCAAGTTAAATGGGGATATTAGCATAGGCAGGTAGGGCTGACAACTCATTATGGACAATTATGGGGTGTAAATGTCTTTACAGTTGGCTAAATAGTACTACTGTTTTGGCAAACATCTTCGGTATGGCAGATTTATTCTGCAAGCAGCCCCTTTTATCCCTTTAATTTAGGTAGCTCTGGAAACTACAGAGATATAGCCCAAGCTTTAAATGGTTGGCTCAATCACTCTTTTATCCACGCAAATTCATCATCTTCTTCGGCTTCACTTTCTTGGGTTAGCTCTGGAAGTTTTTCATGTTTGATGCCGGTTGGCAGCAGAATGGTGAATGCGGTCCCCTGCCCCTCTTTGCTGTTGAACCAGATCCGGCCGTTGTACGCCTCGACAATCGCATGCACAATCGCCAACCCCACCCCGATATTGCGCCCTTTTGACTGGCCTCCCACATTCGGCCGATAAAAAACGTCAAAAATCTTCTTTTGATCTTCGGCCGCAATTCCCGCCCCATCATCGGCCACGTTCAAGATCAAAAACTCGGTTTTAGAATCCTCATCATACTGACTGGCCGCTTTAAGCTGCACCATGCCGCCAGCCCGATTAAATTGAATACTGTTTGTCAGCAGCTCTTTCAAGATAGTTTTAATATGAGCTTGTTGTGCCATGACGGGGCACAAATCTTCCTGAATTTGCTGCTTCAAATAAATTTTCTTCGACTGAATATCCGGGTTAAGCCATTGAATTGTTTCTCGAATCGTCTGTTTTACATCAACCCGCACATGGGTGGATGGGTCGTTTTCTCCCTTAACCGCAGCGATCTGCATGGTTGTCTCAATCAGCTGCGTTACCCGGCCGACAGTCTCATGCAATTTAGGCAGCCACGCTTTGTTTTCCTCACCGCTGGCTTCTAACAGTTGGGTAAAGCTACCCATCGATGCCAAGCGTTGACGCAATTCGTGATTAATATCATCTAGCTGGCGCTGTTTTGCGAGCAGAGCGGCATGCCAAATCGTGACATCGTTTAATATCGCAACAGTCCCTTGATCCATCCCATCTTTGCCATAAAGTACATACATGGTGCCTTGAATACGCCGATTGTTAAAATCAAATTCGGCCGGGGCCACTTCAGTCTCTCCAATGCTGTTTGAAATAAGCATGGGCAACTGAGACAAAATAGACATGATCGAGCTGTCAGACACCGATGCAGGGTCTAGGTCTAAAATATCCATCGCCTCGGCGTTATGCCAAATCAGGTTTCCATCTCGGTCACTAACGACCACTCCTCCTGAGATAAACTTTAATATTTGTTCAAATGGGGGCTTTTTAGGCTGAGTCTTACGTTGTCTCTGCTTTTTCGCAATTCGGCCGATTTTTTGTGTAAGCTGCTCGACCTCTTTTTGGCTGTTCAAATACTGTTTGCCCAACCACATCAGCGCGCCAGCCATAACAAACAGAATGAATATAAGGAGCAGGTTAAAAATAGAGATCATTGGTAGGGCACAAGGCTTAAGCAAGACCAACCCATGAAGTGCATAGGGTTATCGCCACGCGGGCTACTGCGTCGGCCGGGGAGAATCAGAAAGTAATTTCCACCATGCTTGCCAAGGTTTTGCATCAAGGATAGGGTCGCGCGTTACAAGCGGTTCAGGTGTCGGTGCGGGAGTGGCTTCGATAAATTCAGGTTTGACTCTGACTTCACCGTTTTGCAACAGTCCACCTTCGTTACGAGCATAATCTTCTACACTCTCGTCACCGGTTCGGTATTCCAGAGTAATAAGCAGCTCAACCTGCCGCGTACTCTCCAATTCCACTTGGGCTTCAACAATTTGTCTCTCTTCTAACATCAGTTCACCGTTTTGATTGCGGCGATTGATTGTGATCGTGAAATATAAAATTCCAAGAACAAGTAAAACAATGATAATTTGAGGCAGTGTTAGGAGCGGATGCTCGCGAAAAGAACTTCGATTCATACTACTCATGTTACATAATCCAACAGTTAGGAGCAATATTCAATCAAACTTTTGGGCAAGAGACGATCTGGAGCATAGGAAATTAGGGGGAACTGTAAGCAAATTGGGGCGATGAACCGATCCATCGCCCCAATAAAATTAGCAAAGCTTATGGCACAATCAAATTTCCGACCCCATTTTGATTGATGGTGACCATGAATATGCCACCTTCGCCATCTACTCCTTCTACCCACAATACATAAGGTGGATTGAGCCCATCTTGCCCCACTGTGTAGTAAACATCTTCAGCCACACTCGGGCCGTTATTGTCTTGCGACAGCAATTGAGTTGAGTCTGAGAATGCAAATAGTTCTACACCAAGATCTAAATATAGATCAGGATGGGGTAAGGCTTGAAACGCGAGTTCGTCTCCTGCCTCGGCTTCAAGAACCAAGTAACTTAAACGCTGGTCCGGGGCATAACTACCAATGGCGTAAAAGTTCGGCCGTAGTTCAAACGATATACCGATATCCCCTTCAAACGTTGCCACATAGCTCTGGTCTGTTTCGGCCGAATTAATCACACCGATTTGAAACAGACCGTTCACCGGCAAGGTGTATTCGATGACAGCGTCTGTGCCAGCATGTGTCGCAACAACTTCTTCTGTATTCAAATTACGCAAGGCCAAAGCCAGCGATGCATCGGCCGATGCGTTAATCGTCACCCGATCTCCTTCTGTCCCTAAAAACATGAACGCGTCGATGCTTCCAGCTCCGACCACATCATCAAATGCGATTAAGTGGCCAACGTCCATACCAGGGTCAATGCTGCTCAAAATGCTCCCGTCTGAACCAGCTGAACTGGCTGATCCAGCTTCTGGGTCTAACGAGAATCGAGTTGATTCGATCACTCGTTTCGTAGTCGCATCGAACAACAAATACTCGTCTTCTAAATCACCGGTGATGGTGGGTGATAGCATGATAAAAAAGACGCCGTTGCCGGTCTCTAAATTCGGATACAACACCAAGCGAGCAAAGCCGGGGTTTCCATCACGGACAATATCATAGTCATAGCGAATATACAGAAATTCGCCGATCTCAAGATTGGAATCGTCACGAAGGGCTCCATTGTACGGAGTGATAATGTCTGTTTGAGCGAAGCCTGGCACCGCTCCGCGTGCAAATTCGACATATTCTTCAACCGTTTGGGGGTGATCAACCCGGCCGACGATATATTGCATTTCGGGAACGTTGAAGGCGCTCATATCAGCGGTAAAAACAACGTAGGCTTCAGGGTTCTCTTCGCACGTTAGCGTATTCATCCCTTCAGGGATATCCATCGCGATCTCTTGCAGCAAAAGCTGGCTGTTGTACGGGGTGCAATCAATTGTCTGAACAAATGGTGCAAACTGAATTCGGTTGTAGCGATCTTCCCAATTGCCCAACCCTTCTAAAAATTCGGCCGTTGGGTCCGCTTCCGGCACCGGTTCGTCTAAAAATCTAACGGAGCGAATCATTTCTTTTGTATAAGCATCAAACAATTTAAACTCATCCTCAGTTTCAAGACTAAATGAGGGAGCGATAAAAACGATGTTTAATCCGGCACTCGTGTCAAAATTTGGGATCGTGGCGATACGCATAAACCCATCTTGGGTGTTGCTTAAAATGTTATAGTCAGCAATCGCGAGATCGGCCGTAATTTCAGTCCCGTTTCGACTTTCATATTCATCAAACAAAGATGTAAAGTTGTCGTGCAGCACCGGCAAATCAGTGTCTAAAAAGCTGGCGTACTCATCACGGTCTCTGGGATGATTGTTGTAACCAATCACCATAAACATCGACCCATACCCTTCAAAATCTGCGCTGACATTGGCATAGTTTGTGATCCCACCGTTGGAACAATCTTCGATCTCTGTTTCAGCGAGCAAATCGATCTCAAAACGCTCAATGATTAGATTGTTGTCCGTCGTTAAGCAATTGAGATCATGTTTATAGGTCTCAAACTTAAGCCGATCAAAACGATCTTCCCATGCTGAATCAACATCGGTAAGTGCATCAAGCCCCACTTGTGGCAGGGCTGATTTGCCACTGGGCAAAACATCTCGGGATGACTGATTGGTAACCGTCCGATCTCCGCCGGAAATATCATAATCACCGCTGCAGCCTGCGAAAACAAGCGCATCGCCCGATTCACCAATCTGCTCCCCGTCATACAAAACCTGACAGCTGATCCCTTGTCCGTCATCTGTTCGGAGCGCCTCGAGGCGATAAGAGCCGCCTGAGGGGGCTGACACCGTGTTTTCCCATGGTAATGTCACAGACTCACTGGTTTCTGCGCCGTCCCCATCGATCCAAGTTACATCGGCCGTGCCGTTGCCTAAAACACGATAGGTCAGTTCACCACCACCGCATCCCGCTAATAAAAACAGAGACAGGCACATAAGCCAAATCCCCGGTCGTGTTATAAGTTTCGTTGCCGCCGTCTTTCCATTCATCATTTGTCTCTCCAAATTTAGATTTGTGTCACCGGACTTCTTAAGTCCAGCTTTATCCTAAATTTGAAACGACCTGCAATTGCATCAAGAATCCCCCAAAATGTCTTATAAACCGGTGGGGTTAAAACGATTATTATTTCTTAACCGTTTCTTTCATGGTTTTCGTAAGATTCAACCGCTAAACTATACTCAGCCTAACAAAACTACACTCACACCTTTTTACACACTTATGTTAGAAATCATCGAATCAATTATTTGGGGCATTGTTCAAGGTGCCACAGAATTTTTACCCGTTTCCAGCTCCGGCCATTTAGTTTTGGTCCCATCGGTTTTTGGACTTCGTCCACCGACTCTCACAGAAGCGGCTATCGCCCATCTGGGTACGTTGCTCGCCGTTTTTATCTACTTTTGGAAAGATATTTGGGCCATTATCATCGGCGTTTTAGACGGTCTGGTTAAAAGAGATCCATTTGGAACGGCCGACTCACGCTTGGGCTGGTTCATCGTTATCGGCACCATCCCGGCCGCAGCCATCGGCCTGCCGTTTGAAGAACAGTTTGAAGAGTGGTTTGGCTCACCGACTATGGCCGCCTGCTTTCTATTTGTCACGGCCGCCCTCATCGTTTTGGGTGAGAAGATGGCATCGGGTGACAAGCCGATCGAAGAGATGACCTGGCTTGACTCGATCATCATCGGTGTTTTCCAAGCGGGTGCATTGTTCCCCGGCATCTCACGCAGTGGTTCAACCATTGTGGGTGGTTTGCTACGTGGGCTTGACCGTTCAACGGCCGCCCGTTTTAGCTTTCTCCTCGGTATTCCGGCTATTTTAGGGGCGGGATTAGGGGCGGTGGTTGATCTGTTTTCGCTACAAAATCCGGCCGAACAAGCGGTTCCGATGATCACCGTATTCATTACCTCTGCTGTGGTTGGCTACGCTTGCATCACCTGGTTGCTTAACTGGGTTCGTAGCCGCAGCTTGATCCCATTTGCCATTTACTGCGCCCTCTTCGGAGCGTTCTACCTCATCTTTTACGTCGCCTTGGCATAAACTAAACTGAAGCAAAATAGTGACTTAAACTGCAAAAGGCGTGCCATGGGCGCGCCTTTTTAATATCCCTGCATCCCCCCTCATCCTTGCAACTTCCTCATTGACTTTCATTTTCCAGCCTATATAATTCCGAAAATTGAAAAATTTAAAACGATGATCGGGAAGAGTAGCTGCTCGTTTCGTTCCAGAGAGTTTTGGTCAAGAGCTGAAAACCAAAACATCAGAACACAGTGAACACCACCCGAGAGTGATTAAACGAACAGATTTTAGATTGCAAATTTACGATTAATAGTTCGCCATCGGCAACAAATTCGTAAATCAGAAATCATAAATCTCAGTAGTTTCTTCCGGCCCGTACCGTTATCAACGACAACAAGGATACCCTTTAATACCGACTTTTTAGGCGGGGGTGTCAAAGTTGGGTGGAACCGCGATGATTGCCACGCCATCGCCCC
>JAHDEN010000278.1 GCA_020628815.1 Chloroflexota bacterium
TAATATCGGAATGCCACCAAACGTTGTAAGTAGTCAAACCCCCGAGGTTGTTGACATCTCGAACGGCTCTCTTGCCAACATATTTGTGCATGTTTCAGCCAATTCACCGGTTAAGTTTGTTAACAATGGTGGTGCAGACACCTCGCTAACGGCTCAGATCGACGGCCGCGCTGGTCAAGCGACGAGCATAGACAGCGGGTTGCTTGCTTCGGGCGAGTCATTTATCGTTCAGTTTGATCAGCCTGGCACCTACACTTATCAAGTGGCGGGTGATACCGAACAAGAAGGGACGATTGTGGTTACTCAGAGTAGCGGAAATACTATTTACTTGCCCGTTATTCGTCGTTAGTTAAGATGGTTAATTGATGAAATAGGGCCAGCTCGATCACAGGATTGAGCTGGCCTTTTTTATTCCGGTTAGGCGAAGTAAGCCAGCAGAAAGTGATAAATAAAAAAGCTCAGTCCAGCAAGATGCCGGACTAAGCCAAACAGAAAGGAAATGTTCCTTTTTTAGTGATAATAGCTTGTGTGAACTTGAATCTTAGTCAGCCCATCCGAGCCACGTTAGCCAGTTAGCTGCCCAATCGGCCGCACGTGATCCGGCCGACTGCTCGGTAGCTACCGGCAGAAACGTCTTTACTGGCAGTGTAGTTGGATCTGTTGTCGGCTGAGGTATCGGCGTTGCGGTCGGGTTGGGTTGATTGATCCCATCTGGACCTTGATATGAGGGGAGTTCAATCACATAGCTGTCTACGGATGAACCACCTTCCCAGTCACTGCCAAACAGCAAGCGTGTGCCGCTGGGGCTGATCACCACGTGTGGCTCAGACCAGTAGCCAAAGCTTCCGCCGTCCGCAAATGAGCGATGGTGACCGACACGACACACATCTCCGCCGGGGGCGCTGTCTACCAGCAACAGTTCGTTGTCGAGCAGTTCTTGACCGGCATTTTCTGTTTGCCCCCAGTTGGCAACACCGACACCTGAAACTGCGATCCAGCCTGGATTAAGATGAGACAGAGCTGACATGTGGGTGTCTGATGGAGGGTATGGATAGCCGTTTTCTTGACCCACCAAGGTACGGCAAGAGCCATCTGTTAAATCATGAGCGATGAGTGACCCGGCGCCGCAGCCGCCTTGTGGCCCCTCAGCAAATGCGACCGCAAACACCCCGTCTGTGCCATCACGGAACTGGCCGATGACTGAATGCTCTGGCCCTTCAAAGTTGAGCGTACGCAGGACGTTCATATTGGTGTCTAGAACCGCATTGTCTAAAACATACAGATCGCCGCTGGGAGCCGGTTGAGGCGCATACCAAGGGGCATAATTGTTGCCTACACCGCTGGTTAGGATGGGTGTGAGCGTGTCGGTGCTGATTTTGTAACCGAACAGTTGAGCTGGCTCGGACGAACAGCGGAGACCAATCGTGTCGGAGTCCCACGACATCATTTGAACGTCGTTGCCGCTTTCAATGCCGGAGCTGGTGCAGACGTTGTCAAATGAACGGAGCGAAGTTTTGCTGTCGTTGCTGACGGAGTAGCGGATTAAACGCTTCCCTGGTTCTTCGTCGCTCCGGCGATAGGGCTCGACGTAGTAGAGAATGTCAGGATCATTAAAGTCCCAGAATACTTCTTCAAGATCGGCCGGAAAAATATCGAGATTCCGGATAAATTCGTAGGTAAAGCCGTCGTGCAGCAGATGCCCCGCACTGCGCTGGTACAAAATCAAATAACTTTCGTCTGCGTTCCACGCTTGGATCGTGTTGTACATCGGTTTGATGACCGCCCGTTCGCCAGTGACAGTTGCTTCTACATCACTGATGCGCCGAATGGTGGTGCCAAAGGCGGGGTCAACAACCGTTTGCAAATAGCCAGGTTTTGCCAATGGCTGCATCGGCCGGTTTTCTTGATCAACGACCAATCCTTGACACAAATTTGTTCCACCAGCTACCGGTGCAAGGGTTGGCAGTGGCTCAACTGTGGGGGTGGGAAGCGGGTTTGGCGTATTGGCCGGTGTTGCTTCTGGCTGTGGCGTTGGGGTCGGGTTGGATGGCTGTTCACCGGCACAAGTTTCTTCGGGTCCGTAAACCCCATCTACCCCGGCCAGCCAAGTTTGGAACGCACTGTCACCCGGTGTGCACAAGCCTGATTGCAGATAGTGCAGATAGGTCAAATTAGATAGATTGGTGAAGCTGCTGGGCAGTGATCCGCTGAAATTGTTTTGGCTAAAAATAACCGCTTGAAGCTGGCTAAGATTGCCGAACTCGGCCGGAATTTGGCCCGACAGCTGGTTTCCATCAAGATAGAGCTTTTTCATTTGTGACAGGCTGCCCAATTCGGCCGGAAGGGTGCCGCTGAGCCGATTGCCGCCCAGATACAAATATTCTAGTGCGGTCATGGAGCCTAATCCGGCCGGGATGCCGCCGGTAAGTGCATTGTCTTCCAGCCGCAGCCAAATCATCTGATCTAGATTGGCCAAGCCGGATGGGATCGCTCCCCCGATTTGATTGTTGTTGAGCTGTAACCAAGTGAGTGCGGTTAGGTCGCTAAGCTCGGCCGGTAACGTACCAGACAGTCCGTTTTCTGCTTGGAACAGACGCGAAACTCGCTCTTCGTCGCAGTCAACCCCTTCCCAGCTACACGGATTGTTGTTAGATAGCCAGCCGCCGTTCTCTGTCCAACTGGGGCCGTTGGTGCTGGTATAAAAAGCCACCAGCGCCTCACATTCGGCCGTCGGGATTTCGCTGACGCTGGCACAGTTGGTGCCACTTTGAGCCTGCACCGGCGTGACTTGGGCACTAGCACCCAAGACGAAAAGCAAGGGGATAAGCAATAAAAACTTGAATGATTGAAGTTGTTTGAACATGTAAATAACCTTTCTGTTTTGTAATTTGTCAAATCGACTAAATAAAGATTACAAGACGACTGTCACAGGAGAATGGCAGGTGGATGGCAAGTTGGGCAACTGGTGTGTCAGATCTGTTACATCCCAAAATTTACCTGACAGAATGATGAGTTTAAAAGGAGAATGTTGCACCCAAATTTTAGATTTGATAGATTAATCAAATCGGTTTTAGAGGAAGTTGCGTATTGAGACATGGACCTGCATTAGAAATTGTCTGCCCCATTGAAACTTTCCATCGAATAATGAGACAAATTTCACCACCTCAATGATTTGCTTTTGGTTGTCACCAAATCAGCGGTCTGCTTCATGAGGGCGAGGAAATACACCGGAGGAAACATGGAAAATATAAATAAAAGAATGCTGGTTTGGGCTGCCTTACTGGCGTGTATGCTCTTGGGTCTTTCTCAAGACCATCAGCTTGTTTTTAGCCAAACAGATGCAGTTTATGCTGAGTCGATCTCAGGATCGATAGACGCACCAAGTGAAATTGATCGGTACACGTTTGAAGCGAACCCAGGAGATTTGATTATTATCGGGTTGGCAAAAACAAGCGGCGGTTTATGGCCCGAAATTCGGGTTCTTGACGCCTCGGCCGACCTAGTTGTTGAGCAGTCCCACGCCGAATATCTAGAAGTTACCGTTAGGCCGATGGCTGTTATAGAAGAGCCGGTTGCGGGTGACGTTCAGATTTTCTTGCCTATGATCGTGAGCGACACCGCTCCAACGGCCGGGCTCCAGTCGAAGATCGAGTATACGATCTTAATCGGCGATGGATTTGATGGGACCAGAACAGGCGGCTACAACTTGTTCTTGCAAAAGCTAAATGAGCCGATTAACCCAACGGAGTTAACCTATAACGACACTGTTTCTGGGTCAGTAGATGTGGTGGGTGAACTTGATAGCTTTGTGTTTTCAGGTGAGGCGGGTGATATTGTGTTGGCGGGTATGAGCCAAGTTTTAGGCCCCGTTTGGCAACAGATCCGTCTTTATGACCCTGCTGGCAACTTGCTGAACGAAGTTGCCCATCCGACCCATGTTGAAACGATGTACACCCTGCCCAGCACGGGAGAGTATAAAATGCTTTTGTCCGATGGCTTTAGCGGCTTGCTTTTAGGCGGCTACAACATTCATCTGCAACGGATCAATAATCCGGTTGGATCGGTGCCGCTTGTGTTTAACGAACTGATTGCGGGAGAGATAACGGCCGCAGCGGAGCGGGACGCCTACACATTTACGGCCGAAGCTGATGATGTTGTCTTGGTGTCGATGTCAAAGGTGTCTGAAGATCTGTGGCAGCAGGTGAGAATTTTCAATGCTGCGGGAGAATTGCAGATGGAAAATAGCCATCCCGAGCAAGCCGAACTGTTTTTTAAAGCGGCCGAGTCTGGGCCGTATACGGTTTTGGTGGCAGATGGGTTTAACACCACAAAAACGGGGAGCTATCACCTATTTTCGCAGCGGATCAATAACCCTTCGAATCCGATAGCACTAGCGAGTGGTGAAACGCTTTCGGGAACCATAGATAAAAGCGGAGAAGAAAAAACCTATGTTTATAGCTCGGATGGGAACGAGTCATTGATTTTGTCGATGGCCGGTTTATCTGGGGATATGTGGGTCCGAATCCGCTTGTTTGACCCGGCCGGAACCTTAATCGCAGACAACACCCATCCATCGAGTGCCGAAATTCAGCAGACCCTGACAGAAGCTGGCGAGTACACCATTTTGCTAAAAGATGGGTTTAATGGCACCCAGACGGGCGAGTTCAGCATCTCAGCTACATCGGTTCGGTAGGCGATTGCTTATGACGATTTAGTTTGTTACATTCGTGCCATTCATGCGAGGTTTTGAATGGCACATGTATTAATCGAACAGTATCGTTTTGCAAAACAAGAATGGCTCCGCGGCCATGAAAATATCCCGGCCGAAGATGCGCTCAAACGCTTGGGCCACGCCAACAGCATCGGCTGGGCGGTGGGGCATCTGGCAGAGTTTGACCAAATTGTTTGGATTGAGCGGTTGCTGGGTGAGCCATTAACCAAAGAGACAAAACGGTTCGGATTTAGGCGAGCGGCATCAACCCCCCAGTTAGATGAGGTGATGCGTTTGTGGCAAGCCATCCACCAAAAAGTGGATGAGGTTCAGGAATCGCTGACAACGGCCGATTTAGCCGAACGGCCAACGATGTGGGGCCGCCCATCTGACGAAAATGTGCTGATGTGGACCCTGCGCCAGACGTGGCACTATTGGTATCACTTGGGCGAAATGCAGGCGACTCGGCAGGCGTTAGGGCATGAAAACTTGCCCGATTTTGTAGGCAGAATTCCGGCCGAGGCTCAGTGGCAGAAAGGGTTTGATTTTGCCAAAACGGGAGACATCCACCCTCTGGTTGATCAGACTCGGTTTACCAAAGAAAAATGGCTGTTGGGACACAAAGATTTAACGGCCGAAGATGGTGTTAAGCGGCTGGGCCACGCCAACAGCATCAGCTGGATGGTGGGGCATTTGGCCGGATTTGATCAGGCGGTGTGGTTGGAACGGCCGCGTGGCATTGTGGTCAACGAGGCGGTGAAAGCGTGTGGGTATCGGCAACCGGCATCTACCCCAGATTTAAACGAGATGTTGGATGCTTGGCACGCTATCCAAGAAAAAGTGGCCGAAGTGCAGGCGGAATTAACGGCCGAAGATTTGCTTGTGCACCCTGGCCCGCCGGGGAACCAATCGCCTGAAAATTTGGGCACACTGATGTTGCGCCAACTATGGCACTATTGGTACCACCTGGGCGAAATGCAGGGGCTTCGACAAGCGATGGGGCATGAAAAATTGGCGCAATACGTGGGTGGGATTCCTAAAAAATACCGTTGGGCAGAGCTAAACGCATGAATTTAAACGACTTTTTGAAGCTAACCTTATTTAAGGTCAATCTGACATTTATTTTGCTGGCCGTCTGTGGCTATCTTGTTTGGCCCGTTGTGACCGCAATTTTGGGATTTGAACAAATTCCGCTCGGGTTTCCGATGGCGACCCGCCGCTTAA
>JAHDEN010000279.1 GCA_020628815.1 Chloroflexota bacterium
GTGAGCCCGATTTATGGGAGCTTTGATCAAATCATTTTTACATCTGACCGGCCGCGGAACGGGGCTGACCATTTGTATCCACAGCGGGATGAATATGAATCGGCTCCAACCAATACCGGCCTGTGGAGCCTTGTACCAGAAACAGGTGAGCTGACCTTGCTAAACCATGCCCCGTCAGGCGATTTTTCACCGATGATCGACAGCAACGGCCACATCGTTTTTACCCAGTGGGACCACTTGCAGCGGGATCAACAGGCGGATGCAGATGCGCTAAACCCTGATCAGCAAAATACTGATTACGGTTCGTTTAACTACAGTGATGAAGGAGCTTCGGCTCTTATTTTGAATGATCGAACAGAAGTTTTCCCTGAGCCGCGCCGCATCCGTTCTGACCTGATCGATGGGACAAACATTTACGGCCATAACTTCAACCACTTCTTTCCTTGGACGATTAATCAGGATGGGACGGAGTCTGAAATTTTGCTCCACCTCGGCCGACACGAACTGCACAACTACATCCCCTATTCGATTTTAGACGACCCAAATGTGACCGAATACTACGGTCAATACGAGCGGACCAATCCCAACCCGATTTTGAACATGTTCCATGTTGAAGAAGACCCAACCACGCCGAAAACCTATTTTGGGGTTGATGCCCCTGAGTTTCGCACCCACTCGGCCGGATTTGTGATCAGCATCGCTGCCGAAGGGAAAAATGCAGATGAGGTGACGGTCAACTATGTGACTGATCCGGCCAACAGCGACGGCCGATATCGTGAACCGTTGCCGATGTCTGATGGCTCTTTGCTCGCCGTGTATACCAGCCAAACGGCCAACGAATCAGGATCAGGGCTCGATTCCAGCTATGAATTTCGACTGGTCAATATGGTCAGCGATGGGAACGGCCGGATGACGGCCGGAGAATCATTGACCGGCGGCATCACTAAATCGGTCAGCTATTGGGACCCGGATCATCTTGTCGAATTTAATGGGGAGATGTGGGAATTAAATCCGGTAGAGGTAAAGGCTCGCACCCGGCCGGTCGCTCCCACATCTGTTGTCAAAACGGCCGAACAACAGATGTTTGATAATACAGGGGTGACGGTTGAGGAGATGCAGGCCTATCTTGAAGAAAATAATTTAGCGTTGCTGATCACCCGTAACGTTACCAGCCGTGATGATTTGGACCGGCAACAGCCGTTTAATTTGCGCGTGCCCAATGGGGGCGTTCAATCGGTTGGGGCGGATGGGGAGATTTACGATGTGGCTCACATGCAATTCTTCCAAGGGGAGCAGGTGCGTGGCTACTATTTCGGCCGGTCAGAACCGCGCGAAGGGCGGCGGGTGATCGCTCAACCGATGCCGCTGGTGCGTAATCCGGTTGATACCGGCTTTGAGAGTTCTACTGTGATTGCGGCCGATGGCTCTGTTGCCGCCTTTGTTCCCGCACAGCGAGCCTTATCTTGGCAGTTAACTGATCCTGACGGGAATCCGGTGGTGCGTGAGCGGTATTGGGTCACTTTTCAGCCGGGTGAAATCCGCTCATGCGGCTCGTGCCACGGCGCTAGTGATAAAGATCAGGTTGGGAATGGTGAGCCGGAGAATGCGCCACAAGCGCTGGCTGAGCTACTCCAGCATTGGCAATCACTTGAAAATGTGGTGTACACAGACTCTGCTTACCTGCCTACCGTTCGCCGCTAACCACTTGCACCCCTGTCATCGGCCGAACCAATCAACAATTGCAAACAGGTTAATCCGATGACTGGGATGTTTTAGCACGCAAGCTACTTTTGCTCACTAATCAGTTCCGGCCGGACCCAGCGCAATCGTTGTTCAGGAACGTGTCCCGATTCTTCCGTATAGGCCAAAAACACAGCCTGGCATGTTTTACAGCGATAGATGTCGCAATCGTGAAAAGGGTAAAAGTAAACGGCTATCGGTGCTTTTTTGGACCAATAATTTAAGCCATTTGGCAGATAGCTGGTGTAGCCACGGGCTTTGATCGCTTCATCTCGATGGTCAAACGGCCCTAAGTTTTCAAGCTGACCGGCCGGCATATTGGCCTCAAGCCGCTTTTTGCCCCAAAGGGTCGAATCAAGATCGCGCGTCTTGGTACGCCAAGCGGCCCAGCTCTGAAAATCGGTTTTGTTACAACCGCAATCAGGCTGAGCCTGAGACACTAAGCTTTTGAATGTCTCAACATTCATAAACCCCTATCGCTCTAGAATGGCAACCTCACGCTCAATCTGATCTGCAAGTTCATCATGGGCTAAGTCGAGATCGTAATCAGTTTGCAGCCCCAACCAGAACGCAGCAGAGTTCCCAAAGAAGCGAGCCAGCCGAAGGGCCGTGTCGGCCGTAATCCTACGTTTGCCGAGCACAATTTCATTAATTCGACGGGCAGGTACGCGAAGCTGAAGAGCCAATTTGTTTTGGCTCATATTTAATGGCTTTAAAAATTCTTCTAATAGAATCTCGCCAGGGTGCAGGGGAGGCATTTTAATTTCATCCATATCAGTTACCTAGTGATAATCAACAATCTCAACTTCATAAGCATTGCCATTGTCCCATTCAAAACATATGCGCCATTGTTGATTGATCCGAATACTATACTGTCCTTCCCGATTTCCAGATAATTGTTCTAGACGATTTCCCGGTGGAACTCTAAGATCGTTGACATCTGATGCGCGGTGAATCATTCGTAACTTTCTAAGTGCTGATCTTTGTATATCTTGAGGTAATCGTTTAGAAAATAATCGATTAAAAACTTTCTTTGTTTCACTATCTGCAAAGCTCAAAATCATAGAGAATGGTATAACGAGGTGCGTTTAACGTCAAGCGTTATATTGTATTTAAGTGAACACAATTTTGCCAAAAATACCAGCAAGTTAGCGCTTCACTTTAAACTTTACACCTTCGACGGGTCACTATTCACCCATCGGAACCCAGATATTTTTCACCTGAGATGCCTGACGCAAGAACTCTTCACCGGCCGCTTTGTCCTCATCGAGCCAATCAACCGTTTGCCCATAACTGACCCACGTCCGCTTCATATTTCCGGCCGACATCGCCTCAACCTGCAAACTGCCAGCCCCATCGCCAAAATACCACATCGCATCGACATCATCGTGCTCAGCCAGCGTCTTGGTTAAATGATCCCGGCCGCCGGTGACGATGTTGATCACCCCGCCTGGCAGGTCAGACGTATCCAAGATTTGGTAAAAATCTGTGGCGCTTAATGGATGGGTTGAAGACGGTACAACGACTGTTGTATTCCCTTTGCAGATGGCCGGAGCCAACAGCGAAACAAACCCCAACAGCGGAAACTCATCGGGGCAGGCGATCCCGATCACCCCAACCGGTTCGTTGAGCGCCACGACTAGGCCGTACAGCGTTGTTTCTTGCACGTTACCGCCGTGTTTGTCCGCATACGCCCCGTAGGTAAACAGCCTCGAGATCGATGCTTCAACCTCTTCCATGGCTGACTTTTTGCTCCGGCTGGTCATCGTGCTGATTTGGGCCGCGAACTCATCGGCTCGTGCGGCTAAGTTTTCCGCCATGTAGTACAAAATCTGCGCCCGATTATGGGGCGTTCTATCCGCCCACCCTTTGGCTTTGTGGGCCGCTTCAACCGCGTTCCGCACGTCTTTCCGGTTGCCGTCACCCGCTCGGCCGACAATCTCACCTTTTGGATTGGTGACCGGATACATGTAGTGGCCGTCCGGCCGGGCCTGTTTGCCACCGATATATAGTTTTGCAGTGCGATCAACCAATCCGTTTGAAGCCGCCCCACCTGTGCCGGGACGGCCGTAACTGCGAGCGCCCCAATCTTTTAAATCTTCCATGCTGAAGCGAACCTGCTTCATCTTCGCCCCTTTCATTTTTACATACTCGTAAAGTCCTTCTTTCCCCCCTTCACGACCAAATCCGCTTTCTCGATAGCCGCCAAAACCGGCCGCCGCATCAAACAGATTGGTGCTGTTGACCCACACCGATCCCGCCTTGATTTTTGTGGCAACGTCTAGGGCCAGATTGATATTCTCGCTCCAAATCGACGCCGCTAATCCGTAGCGTGTGTTGTTGGCCAAAGCGACCGCCTCGGCCGGAAAACGAAACGTCATCGCCACAACCACCGGCCCAAAAATTTCTTCTTGGAAAACGCTCGAGGCGGGCAATACGTTGGTCAGCAGCGTGGGCGGTACAAAGTATCCGGTTGATGGGAGTTCACACGGCGCTTGGTATAACTCTGCCCCCTCGGCTACACCGGTTTTGATCCAGCCTTCAATTGTCTCTTTTTGTCGCTGATCAACGACCGCCCCCATGTCGATATTTTTGTCGAGCGAATGACCCACCCGCAGCTTGCCCATCCGGGCTTTTAGTTTGGCGTAAAATTTTTCTGATACCGATTCTTGCACCAGCAGGCGAGAGCCAGCACAGCAGACTTCCCCTTGGTTAAACCAGATCGCATCAACAACCCCCTCAACGGCCGCATCTAAATCAGCATCTTCAAACACCACAAATGGGGATTTGCCACCCAGCTCAAGCGAGAGTTTAACCCCTGAACCGGCCGTCGCTTTGCGAATAATCCGGCCGACTTCGGTTGAGCCGGTAAACGCCAGCTTATTAAACCCACCGTGAGCCACAATCGCTTTGCCCGCTTCGTCACCCCCGGTGATGATGTTGACCAATCCGGCCGGGAGTCCCGCTTCGGCCGCGATCTCGGCAAACAACAGGGCTGTCAGTGGGGTGGCCGGGGCCGGTTTGATGACAACCGCGTTCCCCATCGCCAAAGCGGGGGCCACCTTCCAGGCCAGCATCAACAGCGGAAAATTCCACGGGATAATTTGACCCACCACACCGACAGGTTGGTAGTCGGGCAGCTCGCGGCTCATAATCTGCGCCCAGCCCGCATGGTGATAAAAGTGGCGGGCCACCAGCGGCACATCGATGTCACGAGTCTCACGGATCGTTTTGCCGTTGTCGAGTGCTTCAACCACCGCCAGCAAGCGATCGTGTTTTTGGATGCCACGCGCAATGGCGTACAGCACTTTGGCTCGGTGATGATCGCTCGTTTTAGCCCACAGCTTCTGCGCTTTTTCGGCCGCTTTAAATGCCTGTGCAACGTCCGCTTTTGTCCCATCAACGACGTGGCACAGTTTCGTACCCGTTGCCGGTGCTGTCACCTCAAGCATCTTGGCTCCCTCAGGTGTCACAAATTTTCCATCGATAAAAAGCGAGAAACTGCCGCTCTTATCGTTGATCCAAGCTTCTGCAGTTGCGGCCGATTCTGGTGCGGTTCCGTATTCCATGGTGTTAAAAATTTCTTTTACTGAAGTCATAATTTTTGAAGGGAAAAAGAAAAGGGATAAAGGCGAAAATATTTATCCTTCATCCTTTCTACTTGATCCTTTTTTACCCCATCGGCATATATTTTGAAGACGCATATCGGCCGGTCAAATGGTGCGACAACTGTCGCTCAATGTCACCCAATAAACTGCTGGCCCCAAAACGGAACAAGTCAGCGTTGAGCCACTCATCTCCCAGCTCTTCTTTGATGAGCGTCAGCCACGCCAACGCATCTTTGCCCGTCCGTATCCCACCGGCCGGTTTGAAGCCTACTTTCACCCCGGTCCGCTCGTGATAATCCCGAATCGCGCGGCACATGATCAAACTAAACGGCAGCGTGGCATTGACGGCCGTTTTTCCGGTGCTTGTTTTAATGAAGTCGCTCCCGGCCATCATGCAAACAATGCTGGCTTTATACACATTGGTCAGCGTCGCCAGCTCACCCGTTTCAATGATCGATTTCACATGGGCCGTATCGCCACACGCTTCCCGGTACGCTTTAACATTGTCATAAATTTCTTGCCAGTTGCCGGTAAACACATGTTCCCGGCCGATCA
>JAHDEN010000055.1 GCA_020628815.1 Chloroflexota bacterium
GGTGTAGCTGTCTCGGTTGGTGTAGCTGTATTTGTCGGCGTCGCCGTTAGTGTAGGGGTCTCGGTTGGTAGAGGTGTTTCCGTAGCCGTGGCTGTTGGCGTCGCTGTATTTGTCGGCGTTGCCGTTAGTGTAGGGGTCTCGGTTGGTAGAGGTGTTTCCGTAGCTGTAGCTGTTGGAGTCGCTGTATTGGTCGGCGTTGCCGTTAGTGTAGGAGTCTCGGTTGGTAGAGGCGTTTCCGTAGCCGTGGCTGTCGGCGTTGGAGTTGCTGTTTCAGTCGGCGTTGCTGTCGGCGTTGGAGTTGCTGTTTCAGTCGGCGTTGCTGTTTCAGTCGGGGTCTCGGTTGGTGTCGCGGTCGGGGTCAGCGGAATCGGATCTTGTGCCAGAAATGTTAATGTAAATTCTGAGCTATTTCCATTTGTATCTGTTGCTAGCGCAGTTAAATACTCGCCAACAACAACACCGGTGAGTGTAACTGCAAAGTTCCCTTGGCTATCGGCCGTTCCACTACCTACGAAGGTTTTGCCTTCACCTTCAAAATTAGCAAATTGCATGTCGGACAGATACACCTCAACAGTACATGAAATACAAACTGTCCCAACTGCAATCGTATCTGTGGCATAAGTTATCTCAGGAAAATTAAGAGACTCATTAGGCCCGTCATCTATATCTCCGGCATCATTGAGGTTATGCCCATCAGGTGAAATATCTATTCCAAGACCAGCATTCAAAAACATGGAGTTTTGGGTAATTGTGTTGTACCGTTTGGTTGGATCTTCTAGGCTGATCCCATCCCCAAGGTTGTACGCAATGACATTATTTGGCCCAACAATTGATGATTCACCGTTAAGAAGAAGACCTGCCCCTTGATTGGACATAGGGACACCGGTAGCAGAAACGCCAATGTAATTGTGCCGGATCACATTCCCAACAGAGGTGGCCAGAAAGTCGATTCGAATGCCTTCCCCGATGTTGTTACCAATCGTGTTATATTCGATCGTGTTGTAACTTACACCATCCTCGATCGTAATTCCGGAAATAATATTTCCGAAAGAGGTGTTAGATGAGGTTCCACTGGGGTCACTTCCAATCACGTTGTGCGAAATAATATTGCCAATTGTCTCTTCTGTATGCGACACTTCAATGCCGGTCTCAATGTTTCCTGACACGACGTTATAGCTAAACACATTTTGAGCTGACCCAAAGTTGATATCGAGTCCGTGACGTTGATTTGCAACAACATTGGTTCCATCGGGAGACAGTCCAACTAGGTTGTTAAAGACTTGATTTTGACCGCTGTTTCCATGCCAAATGCCCAGTCCATGCCGGCCGTTGCCCGAAATCACATTCCTATCTGCAATATCTAGGCTGCCTATTTGATTCTGACTAGAGCCGGACTCGATATGGATCCCATGCGCGGTCAAATAAGGAGAGTTAAGTTTGAAGGTACCAGTCGAGTCTGTTCCAATGAAACTACCTAAAATTTGATTAAAGTCAGCATCAACGCCATAAATCCAAAACGGCCGACGCAGATTATAAACGGCCAAACCTTTGAAAATATTATTGGCCGAAGAGACCACAAACCCATCATGCACATCTCCACCATTTCCACGGACCTCGATCATGATCTGTGCATTGGAAGCCAAAGAATCGCTATTTGCAACTGCTCCGGGTTGAGTATACCCATCAACCAAAACCGGTTCTGAGCTTTTTAGTCTGGGCAGCCGAGAATTAAGTTGGATAACTTGAACGCCACCACCCGGAATATTGAAATAAATGCCGTTAGAAACGCTGTCAGCATCAGACTCTTGCAATGCAGCTCGCAAACTACAATCCCCGGCCGGAGTTTCACATATGCCATCCCCTAAATTAATATCATAGGATTGGGTATCGTTTACAGTCGTGACTGTAAAGACCGTGGTTGGAGTAAATGACTGTGTTGCCCGAATGCCTATCCCGCTGGTGTCAGAAGATCCATCAGCGGTTGATTCTCCATTACTATTTTTACGAATGGTCGGCAAATAGATTGTCGGCCGGTCGATTGTATTTGGGGCATCCGGCATCTCCGGCTCTCTTTCTACGAAAGACTGAAGGTCTCCAATGTTGAAACAGCCATCCTCGTTTAAATCGTAAGGCTGCACAAGTGCATCGTCGCAGCTCAGTTGATGGATTGTGGCAAGCCGAAGTTCAATCTCGAGATCCATCAATCCGAATTGTGCCTCTACATCGTTATTTTGATCCAATCCAATATTTTGCTCACTAAAAGAGTTGAGTCGTTGGCGTGTTTGAGGCTGAGTTATATCCCAAGAATGCAAAATTTCTGATTCACCGACAGCAAGATTTAAAACTAGATTTTTTGTTGTCTCAGAAATCTCGTAGCCCGTCTCATTAAAAAATTTGGCATCAGCCATACTAATCTGTGACACACCATCTTGCAGCACCTTAAAGCGTAAGATGATGCGACTCTCATCTAAAGTTGAGTCGGCGGCTTGCTCACAGTTTGTATTGCCGCATTGGTACATGGCTAAATAAGCACCATTTATCAATTCTGGTTCTAAAATAATACGCATCGACGAATCAAAATCTGATTGATTTGCTAACCCAATTAGCTCAAAAGATGCAGTATCAAAGTAAATCGGTAGTTCGAGTGCCGTAATATCGCCATTTGAGGCAAGGTTCAACTCAATATCGATCACGTCATTAACTTCAGCATTAGCTGGATGCGTAACAGATACCGTATTTTCTACCAAAAATGCGGCAGTAAGCTCTTCTGCCGAGTCTTGCCCTTTATTAGCTTCTAGTACTCTACTAAAAAGCAGTAAAGAACATAGTAAAACAAAAAAAAATGATGCCCCCGTCATTAAAAGTTGTTTAATTGTAGTTTGTTTTTGTTTCATCTAGGTAGTCTCGTATTATCAAATATGAATGGATTCAAAAGATATCGCCTCTAAAAGCAGAATGTATCATACACTGAGTTACTTTCATTTCATGTTTCTAAGAAAGGGGTAATACACTGAAGACAGCATTCAATCCATATGGTTCTAAGTCAAATTCTTCTACACATGCTCCGGTCTTTAAACAATAACAAGCAATGTGTGTTGGCATAGATTTTTGGAATCCTGTCCTTATCCAGCTCAATGCATTTCTAAAGCGCGTCGGCCGAATACGAGAAAACCCAACCCACATCACCTCGTCAGTCACATAAAGCCCTCGGCACCAGCCCAGAAGTGTGTTTTCAGGGTGGGCATCACCCAAGCGAATTGTGCGTACATGCTCAAGTGTTTCCGCATCATAGATAGCCACATGTCCATCAACCGTCGTAAAATGTATACGCCCTGCATGCAAATATCCGTCATGGACCCGCTCGATATCGACTTTAATTTGTTTCGAGGGATCGGTTAGACAAACCGCATCTCGTTTTTCAAATCGAGTCGCCCATACATCATCCCCAACCATAAACACATAATTAGGGTGGGCTTCGTGCGGTTTTGTGCTAACCCCTAAGCGATAGTCTAAATTTTGGTCTACTTTGGCCCATGGCTCTTTAAACAGCACGTTCCAACTGTCTAACACCTCACCTTCAGGTGAAAGTCTCAGAACCATGTCTAAGCCGGTATTTGCAATCACAAGATTTCCATCTGGGTCCGTAATCACATGATGCACATCATTAAAAAATTGATGTGAGATATATTGTTTTTGATCAAACGTGTGTGCATCTACAACCATTACCTCTGTTTGTGTGCACAAATAGAGTGAATCACCTTGAATTGATCCAGATTTGAACAAAACAGAATCACCCTCTAAAAAAGCTCCCGGTTGTGATTTATAGTTGAAAACAGGTTCAACTTTTTTCTTAGTTGTATCTACTTTTAAGACCAGACCCTCTTTGTAATCATACCAATCAGGAGCCAAGTCTGTAGCTGTTCTTGCCTGTTTTTGCATTCCACCAACGATATATAGTTCCATAGTGCTGCGAATCCTCTTTTACCTTATGAACTATTCGACAAAAAGAGCGTCTTTAAACGTGTATGCGTCAATGAGGTTATCATAATCGATTGTAGACTTAACCGTATCAATTGTATCTTTATTTTGTTCCGCTACCTCAGTCAACGTAAACACGTAAGAATCTGGCCCTTCATATAGAAAAGAGAATTCTCCAGATTCTATCAGAGCCAGTTTAGTCTCATCCCATTGAGTTTGTGGTGTATTCCTAAACATTTCCATATGAGCAAAATTGCTACGAAGTACAAGAACGTAGGCGTTACGCCCATCAAAGTCACTCAAGTAATCAACAACTCCCTCAACATCTGCTTCAGCCAGCAATGGTTCAATGGTTGTTAAATATTTATACTTTTCAGGATACTTAAATTTCCAAGGAGTCTCTTCAGATGCAGCAACAAACACAGCTTTTTCTTCAGCAATTTCATACACAAAGTATGTTGCTTTTAGTTCATCAACTGTGTGGATATCCATGCGCTCATTACCGAATTTAGAAACTAACAAAAGTGAAATAACGATTGGAATAAGAAGGACTAAACCACCACGCTGTAACAAACTTAAGTTTCTCTTCCGATCCGGATAGAATAAGTAGGACAAGCCGGATACCATGAATGGCCAAGCAAAGAAACTGGCCCGCATGAGGAATTCTCCACCATAGGTTAAAGCGACTAAAAGAGAAAAGGGGAAGAACATGAGTGCAATTTCTGTTGCCTCAAGTTGAACCTTTTTCCATCTAAACAAAAATCCTAATGAGCCTAGACCAAATGTTAGCGCAGTTAAAAGCATTCTTAAACGGACAACAAGCAGATGGTCAGGGCTGCCGCTAATTCGGTTATTAACGCCGGCCGACAAACTGTTCGTAGCACCAGTTTCGCTAATAATCTTTTCAAGATGCCCATTGAAGTAAATACTAGCAAAATTAACGTACCACAAGACCAAAATAGTCAGCATGATAACGGGCAAGCTAATTCGTTTTAATCGGCCAAGAAGGAGAAGTAAACTCACGCCTAAAACCATAAATAATGGTGACAATTGATGGCTAGGAACGATGGCTGCAAACAGGATTACTAGCAAGAAAAGCCCGAAAAGATGTTGCCATTGACTTGGTCGTTGTTCTACACGATGGTCAGTTAATCGGCCGAGTGAAATAAATCCAGACAAGGTTGAAAACCATTTAACCGGGTGCCGAAACCATTGGAACATATGCGTATTATCTGACCTTAAAAACGCCAAAATAACGATTATGATAACCAAATAGAACAGTAACCCTAATGCTTGTGGTGCTAAATAGTCTTGCCCAATCCAACTGGTACATACATAGAAAAAGATCGTCAACCATATCTTTGACGTATTTTTTGACACCAATCGCTGGATACCATAAATAGAGCAAACAAAAAGTAGATTAAAGAAAAGATACGAACCCTGAGCAAACGGCAGAGAAGTATCGACACCTGTAATTTCATTGATCAGAGCCAGAAGGATGAAAAAGCTAGGCCAATTGAAGTACACATTGATCCGCGGATCTACCGTCCCATTTCTTTGAATATACTCGGTGATGCCTACATGCCGGTAGGCCACATGAAACCTTGGAATTTCTTGTGTGAGAAGTGGCAAACCATGAATTACAACAATCAAAACGACGATATGGGCAAAGTAAAATAGGCTGTTGTCTTCTTTTTGAAAGAGCGTAA
The DNA here is from genome assembly GCA_020628815.1 of Chloroflexota bacterium. Taxonomy (GTDB): domain Bacteria; phylum Chloroflexota; class Anaerolineae; order Promineifilales; family Promineifilaceae; genus WTJY01. The sequence goes on from JAHDEN010000055.1 coordinate 5,688, forward strand.
TCAAAAAGCCAGATACAATCAGCATGATACCGATGTAGTATCCGAATGGCAGAACAGAGATCAGCCCAAAATCATTCATCCCTGCCAAGTTAATCTCTTGCACTGAAAGAATAGAGACCAAACCACCTAGCAAGCTGAGACCGAGCGGCGCATATCTAATAGAAACTGCCTGCCAAATAATTCCAGCGGCATAGTAGCCCCACTCTATCCAATCGATTTGATATGCTTCCGCCGTTTTTCGGCCGATGATAATGGCAGCCACCAATGTCTCTGATATCAGGATCATGTAGCCAACACCAATTACTCCAAATGCCTGAAGTGCAAAATAGCTACCGACCAGCGTAATCGCGCTAATTGCAAATTGAACGGAAATCAACTCCTGAAGATTCTGTTCAACACGGGCAACACTCAGATATATCAAGTTGAAGGAAGATGGGATAACTGCGAGAAGCATAACCCTCAACACCCCTGTCCCGTTCAATACATAATTTTCGCCCGAAAGTTGCAGGATATATGGAGCCGCGACAATTGAAATTAGGACAGCTGGGCCAACAAAAACCGTAATAATCTTGGCCAGCTTTTTACTTATCTCAGCTAGTTTATCTTCATCAAATGCCCCTTCAACCGTTAACGATTTGGTCATGTTGATGACAATTAGTTTAATTGCGTTTGAAATGGTCCAAGCAGTAAAAAAATATGCTCCACTTTCAGCCGAGCTCAAGTAAGTTACCATCACCGGCAACAGCCGTATTGATGACAAGTAAAAAATTGATGCAATATAGTTCCCACCAATATAGTTGACTAAACTACGCATCCCCAAAGGTTGTTCTTTCGCTTCGTAATTCTCAAGAAATTTTGGCACAACTGAGAAAAATATAAGCAAGTTCATCGGAACAATCAGAAATAAAACAGGAATTATCCAAGAAAGATAAATACCATCTTCAGGATTATTAGATGCAAAAAAGACAAGGAGCCCCAATTTGATAACTGCGTAAGCAACGTTTTCTATAGGAACCCAAATCGCATTACGGAGCCCTGTTAAGACACTGTCTTGGACTGAAAAAACACCCCATGCAATGATAGAAAAGACGAACAGAACATCTATATAACTATCTGTAATTGGAATAAAGAACAGTTTTAAATTGGGGAAAAAATTTGAAATAAGAAGTAAGCCCGCGATTAATGAAGCCCCACCAATAAATGCATACCCATAACTGATTATTTTGTAAACTTGACGGCCGCTGATAGGAATAAATCGAGTGACAAAATTAGAAAGATCAAACTGCAAAACCCCTGACAGAAAAATCATACCCGAAATCAAGGCTGAGTTGATCCCGACATTGTCTGCAGTGTAAAACCTGGCCGCTAAGATCCAATAAACAATGCCAAGAGCCGACGACACTCCAGTACTTATCATCCAAGCATAGGCATTAAAGTATAAAGGCACCCGCAAATGATCAGTAATTTTGCGTATGATTAAAGGTTTTTCAAAAGTTGTCACAAAAATTCCAGTATATGGGCGCATGCATTAATGACACGAAATTCCGCCCATCTGCTTTACACTTCCAAAAGTATGAATCAAGGTATTAAACCCGAACTACTTTTCCTCCACTATTTTCCCTAATTCCGACTGCCGTGAGTTTTGTCGGCTAAATAATGTATTTATAACTGCATTATTTTTAGTACCGAAATAAAACACTTTGCACCCAACGTGACACCAATATAGTGATCAGGGCGCTTAGACAGAATAATACACTTCGGACCTTTCGATCATAATGTCATCCTTAGTCAGGCACTAATGACTAGAGGATAGTGCCTATGTCTATCATGATTAAGAATATTTAAAGTTTGAGAGCTCTATTACCTACATGTATGAGCTATCTGTCTGGACAGTTATGAAAAGCAACCACCGACAAAGCCGTATGTGTACGTCAAAAACCACGCAATTTTTACTCACTAAAGTAAATAAAAAAAGCGTGGCTCGATCATAAAAAATGTAAATATTGTACAGTCAGCTTTAGATTAAGCTGTGGTGGTCCGGGGTTCTTCGTCTACAATTTTTACGTATGAACTTGAAAATTTCTCGGTCAAAATTTTCATCAACACACGCCAGCCGTCTTTGATGGTATTCAGGTTGCTTACACCATAAATACGTTCTGCCTCAAAACTTGGGATTTCAAAAATTCTTAGATCAGCTTTTAAAGCCCTAATATTCATTTCTGTTTCAATTTCGAAGCCGTCTCCCTCAAGTTGAAGTTTAGGCAACACGCTTTTCCAGAAAGCATTGTACCCATAACATAGGTCACTATAGGTACCACCATAAAGGATACGAACCAGCATCATCAATCCCCAGTTACCAGCTTTACGGTAAAACTCCATATCTACGGTGCCGCCACCTTGAATAAAGCGAGAACCTTTCGCAAAATCAGCGCCAGCTTTTAAAGCACCCACAAAAGCCGGAATTTCAGCGGGATCCATTGAGCAGTCGGCATCAATCATAACAATAATGTCACCGGTAGCTGCTTCAAACCCGGTCCTTAAAGCAGCACCTTTGCCTTTACCCCGTTGCTGCACAACTTTGATCGTTGGCATAATTTCTTTTGCAACTTGGATCGTATTATCCTTTGAATTCCCATCTACTAACAGGACTTCGTAACCCATTCCTTTCAATTTCGGCAAGAATACACGTAGATTCTCTGCTTCATTCATGGCAGGGACAACTACTGTAACTGTAGCCTCTTTAGGTTTAGCCGTGGGTAAAATAACCTTAATATTCCCATTTGTTTGATTGGGCATATAAGATTGTTGTTTATTATCTAAAGTAAATTCTGCGGTCATTATCAATCTCCAATAACGCTTTGGTTAACGATAAACTTTGGTGTTTGGTGAAAGGAAGAGCTCCTCTAAAATCAAACCATTTAATTTGTCAGGTATAGTTTTTCCAACAATAGCTAGGTGATTAATTGAAGTAGAATAGTTCGGCTGGTTTGCTATCTTCCAGTAGCAAACCGGCAACGATTAAATCCAATTAATCGTTTAAGGCCCAAACTATCATAGGCATACATTCAATATTAATTACTCCTAGATGGTGGGGTAGTTTTTCTTTGGTGAAGTATTTTTGTTCTATCAAATAGGAGCGTTAGACTGGTTTCAGCTCTCAAAAAGCATAGGCAAACTTCATGAGTGACTAGTACCAAACTACTGTATCGAAATAATACTAGCATCAACTTACAAGAAATCTTACGTTCAAACTAACCAGGTTATGACTAGGTTTAAGTGTGAAGTTTCACATAAACATCTTGAATATCTGCAACTTTTTTGGGTTTTGACAAGTAAACTCTTTAATCACCAATAATGGAAGGTAAGCACAAAAAAAATTAAAAATTGTCCCTAACAAGTGCATTATGTATGCAAATAATGTATTGTTTTACAATTCGTAATAAGTAAAAATACAAGTTAAGTCTTCTTACAACTTCAGCCGACTCACTATTCAGAATCCATGTAAGTTTCATCTTAAGCTTTGATCTCTATAGTACTAATCATACAGACTAGGGAAGCTGACTTATTAACTCAAATAATGTTTTTCACTCTATCAAGAGTGGAAGTTTAATGTTTGGGGCTTTAAGTCCAACAAGAAAAGGTAATCTTCTACCTTAACTTAAAAATTACTTCCTTCCACCCTCCCATCCCATCCATCAAAATAGCTTACCTAACCGTATAATCATCTTTTGGTGTATTACCCGGGGTGTGATCAAGTTAAGAAAATGCATTCAGAATTAACGATGACAATCCAACTTACCGATCTAACTACATGGTAAAGAGCGAAGTTTCCCCGCTCCAGCTTACCAAATAATGTGCGAAGATTTTCGATTAGAACTCGAAAACTTTGTCAAAAAGAAAACGAATGAACAGAATGAAACTAACATCCAATCAAACACCGAATCTAAAGTTTTATTTTCTTTCAGTATGCCTTTTGCTCAGCATAATTGTTATTAGTTTTTCAACTATTAGCGGTTATGCGAAAAGCAGCACTCATGAGTTGGATTTGATCTTTCCAAAGGAAGTGGTTGTTGATCAACCCATCGAATTAGTAATTCAGCTAAATAGCCCAGAAGCTATTGCTGGGTTAGAACTGTTTGCCGGTTATGATACATCGGCCGCTGATTTTGGCGGCGTTCTTTATTATGAGGCAGACGGTCTTCCACCAAATAAGCAGCTACTTGTTTCAACCGCAAATGATGGTGGGGTTTGGTTTGCAGCCTACTCGTGTGAAATTGTAGGATGTACCGATCAGGGGGACTTGGAAAAACGGGAAGCTGCCGAAAATGTTACAGATCTCGTTGTACGCCTATTGCCAACTCGGCCGGGTACAATTGAAGTTGACTTTTCACAAGCTAAATTTGTAGACACCCATGGTCAACCAATCTCAGTCACTATTTTAACACCGTCTGCTACGATAGATGTTCTGGACCAAGATGGGCAACTCTCTAATAATACTTTTGAAGCCCCAACAGCCGAATTTGAGCCTATTTCTCCGCTCACTTCAAAATCGATTGATACATATAAAATTGAACAACTAGATTTAAACCATGATGGTGAGCTTACTTTTACCGACGTGGCCCAAGCCTCTGTTACATGGAAACGTCTAAGAAAAAATGGGAAAAGCTGTAGCGTTGACTCGCTTGCGGCCGACATTAATCAAGATGGCTGTGTAGACATTATCGACCTACAGCAAATGGCCATGCACCCTGACAGCGCAGCTCCAAAAATTCTAACACGCTCACAAAAAGGGCAAATTTTTACTGTCAACACAGTTGCCGATACTGCTGACACCCGTATTGGAGACTCAATATGTGCCACAAGCACTGGAGAATGTAGCCTGCGAGCAGCCTTACAGGAAGCCAACGCACAGTCAGGGCCAAATCGAATCCATTTCAACATTCCTGGTGGTGGAGTCCAACAAATTCAACTTCAGTCAAGACTCCCATCATTGTCTGATGAAACTGGTGGCACCTACATTGATGGCTATACACAGCCTGGTTCTAGCGTTAACACAGACTTACTGGCGAGTAACGCGGTAATCAATATCGAAGTTAAGGGAAATGGACGGAGCGAGCATGACGCTTTCATGATTTTGTCAGCGGAAAATACAATTCGAGGTCTGGCCATTTTTGATAGTTACCATGCAATTCAACTATTTGAAGATGGCGCTTATAGAAATGTAATTGTCGGTAATATTATTGGCTCCGATGCCACTGGAACTTTTCGGGCTCTGGACAGCTGGAACCGAGGACATGGAGTATATGTCGATAGTGGTGCATCATTCAACGCTATCGGCCGACCAAACTTAGCTGACCGCAACATAATCGGCGGCAACTCTTATGTAGGAATCCGACTAGACCATGAGGGTAGCGATGGAAATCTCATTCAGAACAACATTATCGGATTAAATCCATCAGGGACAGGTAATTTGCGCAATGGGAAAATGGCGATAGACATCCAATGGGGACCATCTGACAATGTTGTGGGGGGAACTGGATACCTTGAGCGCAACGTCCTTTCAGGTCATAACACCTATGCGGCCATGGACTTGTCTCACTCAAACTCAACCAGCAACAATTATATTATTGGGAATTACATTGGGACCGATACGACCGGGTCTGCGGCTCACACTTGGACAGCAAATGGGTTAGGGGTCATCTTCAAAGACGATCCGTACAACAACTTTGTAACTGATAATGTCGTTTCAGGAAATACCAATCACGCCATATGGCACAAACATAGCTACACTGGGCGAAACTATATATCTAACAATCGAGTTGGTGTGGGAGCTGATGGCTCAATTATTGGCAACAGTAAATGGGGCATGCTTTTAACCGGTCACAACTATCAAATCGGCCCCAATAATATCTTTGCAGGCAATGCGAGTGGTGGCATCTTGATTAACAACAACTTAGGCGGTGGTGCTAACCAGCCAGGTGATGAGTCTGATGAGAATCATGTTTTCAAAAATATTTTTATTGATAACAACGGTTTATCCATCGATCTAAACCCAACGGGTGTAACGTTAAATGACATCGATGATTTAGACACCGGCCCTAATACGTTACTGAATTTCCCAGTTATTATTAGCGCAACCACATCATTTGTATCAGGAACTGCGTGCGCGAACTGTACGGTTGAAATATATATTTCAGACACTGGGGAAGGCGAATTCGGGAACGGCCGTGCCTTCTTAGACGAGACAACAACTGATAGCTTAGGAAATTTTGGTTTAGCCGTTAGCGGCTTGGTTGAAGGGCATTATCTTACCGCAACCGCCATTGATCAGAACGAAAACACATCAGAGTTTTCGTTAAACAAACTTGTTGCAAATTCAAGTAACCCGACTATCAATCCAACCCCAACTTTTGCCCCAATAGCTCCACTTCCAGTTGCAACACCAATTCCTCTACCAACTGTAGAAGTCCAACCCATCACAGAAGTTATCACCCCAACCGCCGGAAAATTTGAAACCATTCTGGCTGCTGTTGATGGCAATTGGAGCTTGATACCAACCACATATTCATACGAAGATGCTGTGGTCACTTGCTCAGCCAACTACAGTGCAAATACTGCTCCGGTTGTCGTACGGGTGAAAAATGTCGCTTCAAACAGCTTTGAAGCAAAATTACAAAATCCAGGAGATCTGGCCCCTGTTGTGTTTGACCAAATCCACTGTTTGGTCACAGAATCTGGCGTTTGGACCTTACCTGATGGGCGATTGATGGAAGCTGGCACTTACAACTCATCTCTCGTTGACTTTAGAAACAACTTTGTAGGCGAACAGCAATTTTATAGCCAAACCTACTCGAACCCAGTTGTATTTGGTCAAGTAATGTCTGAGAACAACCTAGAATGGTCAGTTTTTTGGAATCGGGGCAACAATCAAGTATCGCCGCCAAGCACAAGCAAACTTTATACGGGATTAGAAGTAGGAGAAGACACCAACACCACACGTGTATCTGAAAAGATCGGCTACATTGTCTTCGAAGGCGGTTCTGGGACACTGGATGGAACTAATTATGAAGTCATGTTAGGCGCAGATACCATCTTTGACCTTTCAAAAGGAGGGACATACTCGTTTACGCAACCGTTCAACAGTGCCCCAGTTTTTGGTCTTGTTAGCCAAAGCGGCATGGATGGCGGCAATGGTGGTTGGGCATATTTGCACGGGGCAACCCCGATGGATAGCACCTCTATTTCATTGGCGATTGATGAAGATCAGATTCTTGACGCGGAACGTGCTCATACTAATGAACAAGTGTCTTATGCCGTATTTGAACAACCAGTTACGGTTACTTGGCAACCCCCAGCTATTGAGCCACAAGGGACCGGCCGCTTAGAAACCATAATGACGGTAACAGACGATTCTTGGACGACTGTCACATTAAGCCAAGCGTTTGATAAACCAGTCATCGCATGTTCTGTTCGCTATACCAACAATACAGTCCCTATTGTTGTAAGACTGCAAAATGTAAGTTCGCAAAGTTTTGAGGTCAAACTACAAAATCCAGGAGACACCAATAGTGTCGCGCAAGATTTAATTTCTTGCCTAATTACAGAAGAAGGGTCATGGACCTTACCGGACGGCCGACTCATGGAAGCATTCCGGTATGATACAACCCTAACAGATCGAAAGAATAGCTGGGTAGGGCATCAACACTCATTCCAGAATGACTATGCTGCACCTGTTGTCCTGGGCCAAGTTATGAGCTACAACGACGTTAACTGGTCTGTTTTCTGGTCAAAAGGTATATCTCAATTTGATCCACCAAGCTCGGGAGTATTTTTTACAGGGTTACACGTTGGCGCAGATCCCAACACCTCGCGCCTATCTGAGACGATCGGTTACATCGTTATAGATTCAGGATCAGGTGTGATAGATGGGATCGAGTACGAAGCTCGTTTGGGCGAATCAATCGTATCCGGTGGCCCATCCCCCACCATCTATCCGCTCAACACAGCCATGAGTCAAACCCCGAGCACCGCGATTGTGTCTCAGGCTGGCATGAACGGAAATGACGCAAGCTGGGCTTATTTGCACACAGCAAACGCGTTACAGGCCGATCAAATTACCGTGTCCGTTGACGAGGAACAATTCGTTGATTCAGAGAGAAATCATGTGCCTGAACAGGTAGGATATGTTGTCTTTGGAGAAGCTGTTGCGATTGCATGGAACGGATACAACAGTGATGAACTGAGCACTTACGTGTATGACTCTTTTAACCGAACCACAGAAGACTCTTGGGGCTTAGCTCACCTAGGTGGGGCATACACAATGCTCTACGGGGCAAGCGCAAACGAAGCATTTTCTACACAAAATGATGAAGGGCTGATTAAACTCGATAGCGGCACTAACCGTGAGGTACATCTGAAATATGTCAATGCACTAAACTCAGAAACAACTCTACAGCTCAGTTCCGACCAAGTCATCTCACCCTATCAAGACATCTTCATTATCAATCGTTTCATCAATACAGGCGCAATGTACAGGCTAAGGGTTCGAATTTTGTCCTCAGGGCAAGTTGAAACACAGGTCATTAAAGCAAACCAAGGATCATGGTCAGCGTTTCCAAAGGAGACAATTAGTAACCTTACCTATACAGCAAATGACAAGCTAAACGTTAAGTTTCAAGTTATAGGCCAAACCCCCACGCTGCTTCGAGCAAAAATATGGCACGAAAATGATAGTGAACCAAATAACTGGAGCGTTGTTGCTTTAGATTCAACAAACGATGTTGTATCAAGAGGTGGATTTGGTATCCGAGCAGCAATCCCCGGCTCGGCTTCATCTAGCGTAACACTAGCATTTGATAACTTGTTGGTTACAAATAACGTACCGGTTGAAGACTTTAACCTAACCTATGGCGATACAGCCTTTGATGTTGCGATCCCTTCTGAAGGTTCGATTATATTTATTCCTTTTGCGCAAGATGGAAAACCCGCAAACGCGGCTAACTTGCCAGAAGATTACTAACCAAACAATAACTGGAGAACTTCTGTTTATACAGTAATAATAAAGAAATTGAGTTGCCATCGTGCCAAAATCTATCCTCTTGGGAGGATAGATGAGGTCATTGCGTAACATGAGTTTTAAGCAAGAACCAAACATCGATTAAGAACCACCGATCAGCAGAAGCTCACCGATCCACAAACCCCCTACAGGCATAAATAAGCTCGTAGGGGGTTTCGTGAAAACAGGACAATAGAAAACATATCGCTCCCGCTGTTTAATTAAAATAAGCTAAAAACAAACACGACAACATGAAAGAAAAAATATCAGTCATAATATGTGCATACACATTTGAAAGATGGGATGACATGAACGCAGCAGTACGCTCGATTCAGGAGCAAACTTTAAAAGCAGATGAAATTATCCTTGTCATCGATCATAATCCTGACCTGTTCGAAAAGTCCAAATCAATCCCAGGTCCACTAACGGTAATTGAAAATCGGCATGAACGTGGGCTAAGTGGTGCACGAAATAGCGGTATAGAAGAATCAACCGGCGATGTTCTATTTTTCATGGATGAAGACGCGGTTGCCATCCCAAATTGGATTGAGTATTTAATGGATGGGTACGTGGATGACACAGTGCTGGGTGTTGGCGGCAAAATTAACCCCAATTGGGTTTCAGGTCGTCCAGCATGGTTTCCTCGTGAGTTTGACTGGGTCGTAGGCTGTACGTATCGTGGGGTTCCTGAAACCAAGTATCAAGTACGAAACCTGATCGGCTGCAACATGTCTTTCAAGCGGAAAATATTTGATGAAGTGGGTGGCTTTCAAGATGGTATCGGCCGGGTAGGAAAACTGCCGGTTGGTTGCGAAGAAACTGAGCTATGCATCCGTGCCAATCAATACTGGGAAAATGGACAATTTGTTTATGACCCGCGTGCACAGGTACATCACAGAGTGCCAGCAGACAGAGGCAACTGGAAGTATTTTCGCTCTAGATGCTACTTTGAAGGTATTTCAAAAGCGTTGGTTGCCCAAAAAGCCGGTACTAAAGATGGCTTATCAACTGAACGCACATACACGATGAAAACGCTACCTACCGGCGTGCTAACTGGCATAGGAGACGCCTTTAAAGGTGATTTTTCTGGCCTTGGTCGCTCCTTTGCCATCGTACTGGGATTGTTTATGACCACATGGGGTTACACATACGGAAAAATAAAGCTCGCCTAGCAACTAGATCAAGTAGAGCACCAAACTAAAAGTGCAGTGTTATGCAAGACCTTAACAGCACCCCGACCTTCTGACAAAGATACCTAAGGGGAGTCTTCACCTAATTAAGAAACCTTTACTATAAATTTAGTGTCACATCCCTCAAAAGATTTTTGAGGGGTGTGACCTACATTGCTTGTTTCGGTTCATTTATGTACCGGACACGTGATGTTGTCCAGAACAATATTTAATATTTAAGTTTTACTCGTATTACTTAATCAATTACCGATTTGACATAGCTAAGTCATCGTCAAATCGGCATTATTAACTTAGATAACCTAAATTCTGTTTTTACTTTCAAAGCCTAAAGTGTTCAATGTATAGCAATCACAGCTTGACAAAACACTAGCTAGATTTCGAAAAATCTACGGCTTCTCCAGAATTCAGGTTAAATATCAAGCCTAAAGGAAATACACGATCATGAAAGGATTCCAAAGATCCCATTTAAATCAGCTAGAAGCAGAAGCGATTTATGTTATTCGTGAAATAGCTGCACAATTTGAGCGACCAGTGCTCCTTTTCTCAGGGGGAAAAGATTCGATTACTATGGCTCATTTGGCCCGAAAAGCATTTTTCCCAGCCAAAATTCCGTTTCCTCTATTACACGTTGATACCGGCCATAATTTTCCTGAAACTATTGATTTTCGTGATAGATACATGGAAGAGATCGGTGCGCGTCTTATTGTCCGTTACGTGCAAGATTCTATCGATCAAGGGCGAGTAGTTGAAGAGACTGGACCGTATGCTAGCCGAAATGGCTTGCAAACGGTGACGCTTCTGGATGCGCTCAAGGAGTTTAACTTTGAGGCTGCCCTAGGTGGAGCCCGGCGTGATGAAGAAAAAGCCAGAGCCAAAGAGCGCTTTTTCTCTCATCGGGATGCCTTTGGTCAATGGGATCCGAAAAACCAACGGCCGGAACTGTGGAACCTCTATAACGGGCTCAAATTGCCGGGCGAAACTTTCCGTGTGTTCCCCATTAGTAACTGGACCGAGTTAGATGTGTGGATGTACACCCGGGAAGAAGGGATTGAGCTTCCCTCTCTTTATTTTTCACACCAGCGCAAAATCGTAAAACGGGATGGGGTTTTGCTTGGCGCTTCTGATGTTGTTTACCCGGTTGGCGATGAAACGATTGAAGAAATGACCGTTCGCTTTAGAACGATTGGAGATATGACCTGTACCGGCGCAGTCGAATCACCGGCCGCCGATATCCACGCCATTATTGAGGAAGTAGCCTCCGCCCGTGTAACGGAACGGGGAGCTCGTGCCGATGACAAACGTTCTGAAGCAGCCATGGAAGACCGGAAAAAACAAGGATACTTTTAAGTTATGACGATTGAACTACTCAGATTTACCACAGCCGGAAGTGTTGACGATGGCAAAAGCACCTTAATCGGCCGAATGCTGTACGACACAAAATCTCTTTTCGAAGATCAAATCGAATCAGTTGAAAAAACTAGTCAGGCACGGGGGGACGAATATGTAGATCTTGCCCTGTATACTGACGGCTTACGAGCAGAGCGGGAGCAAAAAATCACAATCGATGTTGCCTATCGATATTTTGCGACACCCAAACGAAAATTTATCATCGCAGATACCCCGGGACACATTCAATACACTCGAAACATGGTGACAGGGGCTTCATCGGCCGAACTTGCCATCATCATGATCGATGCCCGTAAAGGGATGTTGACCCAGTCACGTCGTCACGGCTTCATCGCCTCGTTGTTGCAAATTCCACACGTTGTTGTGGCGGTCAACAAAATGGATTTAGTCGATTATGACGAGCAGACTTATCGGGATATCGTTGACGATTTTCGTGCCTTTGCTTCAAAATTAGAAGTCCCAAGCATCACCTATTTCCCAATTTCCGCATTGGCTGGGGACAACGTTGTCCACAAAAGCGACAATATGCCTTGGTATGACGGAACTCCCCTATTGCACCATCTGGAAACGGTAAATGTGGGGGCTTCGCGAAATCTTATTGACTTTCGGTATCCGGTTCAGTACGTACTCCGGCCAAACCAAAACTTTCGCGGATATGCGGGGCAAATCGCTTCTGGGCGGATTGCGCCAGGGGAAGAGATTGTCGCTTTCCCATCTGGTTTAACTAGTAAAGTAAAAGAAGTTGTGACAATGGGTGGCAACCTTGACGAAGCGGTAATGGGTGATTCAGTCGTCCTTACGCTGGAAGATGAAATCGACATCAGCCGGGGAGACATGCTGGTGCGTAAAGGAAATTTACCCCGCAAAAACAACCAGATCGACGCCACAATCTGCTGGATGAGCGAAACGCCATTTGACCCAAAAGCAAATTATCAGCTCATGCACAACACTCGTTTGGTGCGGGCGATGGTTACAAAATTAAATTACAAAATCGACGTGGATACAATGAAGCGAGAAGAAGCGGAAGGCTTGCAACTCAATGAAATCGGCCGTGTCCAACTTACCACAACTAAACCGCTGTTCTTTGACACCTACAACAAAAACCGTACTACTGGTAGCTTTATCCTCATTGATAGTGGAACCAATAATACGGTAGCCGCAGGCATGATTCGCGGAGTTGCTCGCGATGTAGATGATCTACTCGATGTGACTAAAGACGAAGAAGCTGCACGACGTCAACGATCAGCCAACGTCATGTGGGAAGCGGGTGCGTTATCACAAGGCGAGCGTGAGTCACTCAATGGACATGAAGCAGCTGTTCTCTGGTTCACTGGGCTATCAGGTTCTGGAAAATCCACTGTAGCGAAAATTCTTGAACGCAAACTGTTTGAGATGAGCGTACAGACCATGTTCTTGGACGGAGACAATTTGCGTCACGGCCTAAACGGTGATTTAGGATTTTCGGCCGAAGATCGAGCCGAAAACATCCGACGTGTGTCAGAAGTCGCAGCCTTAGGCCTTTCTCACGGTAACATCGTTTTAGCCAGCTTCATCTCCCCCTATGCACGGGATCGTGCATTTGCCCGTAGCATCGTCCCAGATGGCCGATTTGTCGAAATTTATGCCAAATGCGACCTCGATGTTCTGAAAGAACGTGATCCCAAAGGCTTATATGCGAAAGCACTCAGTGGTGAGATTCCAAATTTTACCGGTATCAGTGCGCCGTATGAATCACCGCAGAACCCAGACGTTGTGATAGAAACAGGCTCTGGAGATCCTGAAGATCTCGCAAATCAGATTTTAAAATATCTGATTGCCAAAGGGATCATAAATGAGTAAATTTAGTGCGGTTTAATTATGAAACATCTTGCAATAGAGACGGCCCTGTGCCGTCTCTATTGCATATCTTCAGCAACACATTAGCGCTCTTGTTGAGCTTATCCTAAACTAATTTCAGGCACGGGACCTATATCCGCTCAATTTTTCCTCTTGAGAGGATAAATCTACGTTCCTTACAGAAGCTTCTATTCTCTTTTCATATGGCAAGCTGGTGGTTTTTATTACCCAAAATACCTAACTCAACCAATCAGAATCGATTGGTTGTTAAGCTTTTTAGTAACCATGCTACTGATCGATTTAAACCATTTGCGAACAAAATCGATCGAGCCTTTACCCTTAGTAATCAGTTGGATTCACCCCACTCTTCTTCAATAGAACCTATTGATTTCTTGTGTGTATTTGCCGAAGAAACCCTTGATCTAGCAGATCAGCTAAAGCAAAGTACATTTAATGAGAATGGAGTGATCTACATAGAGGTCAATCGGTTTAACAAAGGGAACCGATTTAAAACCCCAAAACATATCTTTCGCTTGCTACATCAATATGACTTCAAAGAGGTTGGGCTATATTTGGTTCTACCCAATTTTAATCGGCCCAAAATGTATATCCCCCTTTTCCACCCAGAAAGTCTCAAGTGGTATTTTGATCAAATGTTTTGGAAAGATACCCATCTGAAAGTTTGGTTTACCCGCATCATTCAAGCGCTACCATCCAGTTTTTCTTCCTTAATTAACTGGATAATGCCGTATTTTGTGATCACCGCCATTAAAGATACAACGAAAAATACAAATAGATTTGATTTGGCAACACAATGTGAAGTAGATGGTTCAAACAGTTGGCCCCTCATTTTAAATAACGGTATTGATGAAGGAAACAGGACGATTGCATTTATCTTTCCAGCAACTGAGAGTCAGCCTATTGAGCTAATTAAAATCTCTTCTACAGTTGAAATGAACCATACAACTGCCAACGAAATCAAAAATAGGCATGATATTCAAAATCAACTTGGCCCATTAACCAATGATATTCCAACCATTATTAATCGCTTTCAGTATTATGGGCTTGAAGGATATAGAGAAACTGTTGCAGAAGGGCATTTGCTTTCGATAGTTCTATCTCACGCTCAACTAACTAAAAAGCAAAAATTTAGCTTATTGCAGAACGTATCAAACTGGCTTGTTCAATTTAAGAAACAAACCACAATCAAAACAATCGTGTGGTCAGATGAAATTATTCAGAGTTTATTAATTGATAAATTTGATCAGTTTCGACAAGTTTTTGGACCAAACAAAAACGTAGAGGCCTTGTTTGAAAGATGCCTGCAAGAGGCACAAAATCTGATAGGATTAACGATACCCCTATACCGTATTCATTTTGATTTTGCTCCGTGGAATATCTATTATGATAATGGGAAACTGACCGTTATCGATTGGGAGTTTGATCGGGAGCATGATGACTTGCTTTCAGGAATGCCTCTATATGATTTGTTATATTTTATAACCTACTGGAATCATTTTACCTTTCAGCTTTACTCAAACGAACAAGAGCATCTGGGTTTCAAACGTTTGTTTTTGAGTCAGGATAGGGTTGATGGATTAGACCAGGTTGATAAGATTATTAAGTCTCACATGGATGCTATAGGTATTGATACTAGATTTCTACCGATATGTTTAACATATGTATGGTTAGAACAATCGATTTACCAGCATAAACGAATTGAGCATTTGCAAACTGTTCGGACTTCAAAGCCCAACCTTGAAAATCGGATGGTGAAATATGTCCATCTTCTGAGTGATAATCTACAGGATTTATGGCCAACAGCTCCTCCAAAACCTCTCAATGATGAATAACAAGCTCTTGGACAGAACTGCATAATCCCATCCAATCAAATTGCCTGAAATTACGTCAAACCCATCACACCCTGCATTTAGATTAATCAACAATGGCTGAATAAGCCAAATTACGAAAAACCAATTGAACCGGCTCCGGATACATCATAGACTGGGACATAAACACACCCGCCATCTCCTCGGCCGGATCGATCCAGAAATAGGTTTTTGCAGCACCTGCCCAGCCGTGTTCCCCTACAGATCCTAAAGTTTGCGCCTCGGCCGGATCCATCATCACTCGCGAGCCTAATCCATAGCCGTACCCATAATCAGGTGGATCAGCAACCTTCCAGGGCAACAGATCGGCCGGTAAAAAGTTTGAATACATCAACTCAATCGTTTTACGGCTCAAGATTTGATGCCCATTCAACCGGCCGCCATTCAAAACCATTTGGCAAAAGCGCATGTAATCCCATGTTGTCGAAAACAATCCATGCCCACCCCGCATAAACGTTGCAGGCTTATCAACCGGATAAGTTTCAGACACATCGATCCTGTCGTTAAATCCCTCTTCCCAAGCTTTAAAGATATTTTGCATGCTGTTCCCTTCCCCAGCAACATCAGGCAGCCCGTACATGGCTGAAAGCCGGTCCAACTTGTCAGGCGAAACCCCAAAGCCGGTATCAACCATCCCCAGCGGATCAAACAGCTTTTCTTGCAAATAATCACCAAATAACTGACCTGAAATCACCTCGACCAGCCGCGCCACAACATCAATCGAAACACTGTAATGCCAAATCGAACCAGGCTGGTACGCCAGTGGAAACTGGAGCAATTTATCAACAAACTCTTCCAGCGAAATATCGGCATCATTCAACAGCTTGTTTTGCCGATACAGCCCCGCCACAGGCGAATCATCCAGAAAACCGTAGGTAAACCCGGCCGTATGCGTCAACAGTTGGCTCATCGTCACGTGGGACTCCAAATCAACAGTGTGAACCTGATCCCCATCTAGTTGATCAAACACCTTAAGTTTGGCAAAAGCGGGAATAAATTTAGCAACGGGGTCATTTAATTGAAAGATCCCATGTTCATACAGCATCATCAGCGCCACAGCCGCAATCGGTTTCGTCATTGAATAGATGCGGAAAATCGTATCGGCCGTCATCAGTTTACCCCCCTCTTTGTCCCGATGCCCCTGTTGCTCAAAGTGAACAACTTCCCCTTTGCGGGCCACCATGGTGGTCATACCGCGTAACATGCCGTTATCGAGATATTTTTGCATGGCGGGCCGAATCCGCCCCAATCTTTGGGCGCTCATCCCTACTTTTTCTGGTGAAGTTAATTTACGATCCATTTTTCCTCACATTTGTAACTGCAACTCACACATCCACAAGGCGTAAAGATTTTAGGTGAATGTGATGAATATGAACGATTGGACTTACTGTCAAATTCAATTTCAGATTCTAGACGATGGCCGAGGGACCTCAGATTTCAACGGTCTTGCAAATCGTCAGATGTGGATCAGATTTATAGCTCAATCTGAAAACAAAACCATCCGAGAATCGATCAAGTTGCCGATTCATACGAGCAGCCGAATTCCATTAACGCCCGACAAAAACAGCCTAGCCCAGAAACAGGTTCTAACAAAACTTGTCGACACCTTAGAATATGATGGCTGGGAGGTTGTGGATGAAGGTAGCGGCGAATGGTGGCAAATACGGCTGCGTAGAGATACCCCCTATCAACCGCCCCAAAAGGCTAAACCAAAGTTCAGAGATTGGCTGATAGGTGGGATAATACTCATCCCCCTTGTCATCGGAATCCTACTTAACTTGTCTAACTTCATAGGGTTAAACGCTTACAGCCACTACTCAAAAGCAGGGCTTGAGCTAACACCCAGCACATCGGCACCTTTGGTTGAACAACTGGTTATTATTGACCTCAGCAACCGAGAGCTTGATCCCCTTCAAGATTTAATCCCGGCCGACTTGGCAGCAGAAGACCCGCAAAATGCGGAAACGGTTGTCTGGCTCGACTGTGAAACAGATTCTAACTGGCGTGGCTCTACAACAAATTGCGCTGTAACCGTAATTGATTGGTCAGAAAAACAGATTTTGGATGAGCGTCTTATCGAGGGGGAGTTTACGCTGCATCCGGAAGAAGGTGCGCCGCAATCTGAGGTGGTTGGGAACCGCAACAATCAAGCCATCCTTGATTATCTGAATAAGCTCCCCAGAAAGTAATTTACGTCAGCCCTAAGGCCAATTCTCGAGTTAGTTCTGCGGCCGAAATCTCTTTGCACCCTCTTGCATTCTGCCCCGCCCACAGCGGAGAAAAATCTCCCGACCCTTGCGCCTCGGCCGCTGCCCTGATCGGTGCCAGCGCGGCCGACGCCAGCGGATACGGTGGAGCCACATCAGCCATTGGACCCAGCTCACGAATTAGGCGATTGACCATTCCACGGGCCTCCCCACCCGAGAATAACGTCGTCAATACAGTATGTCGGATCATATCGCTCTTGAGCGCTTGGCAATGCACCGACCGAGTTTTAGCTTCATGGCACAGTAAATAAGCAGTTCCGACCTGAGCCGCAACCGCACCCAATTCAAGCACAGCTCGAACGCCACTTGCGTCTGCGATCCCACCGGCCGCGATCACGGGCAACTGCGTTGCTTTAACAATTTGGGGGATTAGTGCCATCGTCCCGACCTGCGTCGTCACATCTTTACTTAAAAACATTCCCCTATGCCCTCCAGCTTCAACCCCTTGAGCAATGATGCCGTCCGCCCCGTGCGCCTCGAGCCATTCAGCTTCAGCAACGGTCGTGGCGGTTGACAGCACGATGGTTCCCCAACTTTTTACTCTATCGAGCAAGTTTTTCTCAGGCAGCCCATAATGAAAGCTGACTATGCGAGGTTTGAATGACTCCAACGCATCTCCCATGGCATGGCTAAACGGCTGGCGGGATGGCTTTTGTGGAATGTCGGCCGAAAACATGCCGCACGGGAGCGAGCCTAGCCCACCGGCCGAGGCAACTGCCACCGCCAGTTCCCCATCCTGCACACCCGCCATCGGCGCTTGGATAATTCCTTCGATTTTTTCCATCATCGCTAATCGCTAGGCTACTTCTTCCCAACCAATATCAATTTTTCGATTTTGGAGCATGCAATCACGCAAATACATGTTAATCAAACTTTGATATGGGATTCCAGAATCTTCGGACATCTCTTTAAAATAACCAATAACATCCTCACCCATCCGAATGGTAATTTGCTTTTTCAGCTTCGATGCATAAGGGTTTTTTCTTCGTTTCAACTTAGTTAAATCGTATTCATCTTTCATATCAGTTACCAGCCATATTCTTTCTGTTCCGTTTTTGTTGCTTTACGAGCAGAAATAATACGAATAATTTGATCCTCATCGACTTCGCAATGACAAATCAAAAGCAATCTCGACATATAGCTAAAGCCCAAAAGTAAGAACCTATCTTCTTCAATCGATGAATGCTTAGCATCAAGAAACTGAACCGCATTTTCGTCAAAAAAGACTGATTTAGCCTCTATAAACGAAACACCATGCTTTTTTTGATTTGCCAGATCCTTTTGTGGGTCCCAATCAAACTCAATCATAATTACATCATACCTACAGTGTAGTTTTTTTGATTTACTTTTTCAAGCTCTAAATAATCCTATCAAGCGTAAAATTCTTCAAATAAGCCCAAATAATGCAGCGCATCGGTTGAATCAACAAATTGGTCGATAGAACCCAGTCTCGGCAAGGCCAACACAGCTTCATCTACGATTTTTGCATAGATGGCGGCCGCAAAGCGCCCAGCATCGGTCACCACAAACGGCCGATCATGAAACGGCCGGACAGTTGGCTCAAGATATTCGGTCAGGTTCAGCTCATTGTGCATCCGCATAACACATTCATAGGCTTCTGCCAACGGTTTTTCCCGTGCTTGCCACCCATCAGCGGCCAACACATCTAACAAAATCGGCCGGAGTTCGGCCGCACAATCCAACTGAGCAAATGCGCTACCGTACCATTTAATGTAGGGCGGGTAACGCCGCTCCATCAAAAAACAGAGTCGCATCAAATCGTTCACCAAACGGCCTGCGACGAGTCTCGATCCCAACTCATCCCCGACCTGACCCGTGCGCCCCATAAACGCCTCTTCTTCTCCGATCCGACTCCACTGGGCCGCCAGCAAATAACACCAAACATCACGTGGGTAAGTGCTCAAGTTTTCGCGGATGGGTTGAAGCCGCTCCAACCCATCCCAAAAAACACGGCCGGCCGTTGCCATGAGCAGGTTGTACGCCGGTATTTTGACCCAATCGGCCGGTTGAATCTCATCTTCAGGGTCAAAGCGAAGCAACTGTTTGAAGAAGCCGCTGATAGGATAAATCCCAATACGATGGTTGATCTCTGGCTCGTCTGTCAGCTCAAGATAGGTAGAACCGACTTTAGGCTGAGCAAAATTTGTGGGATAGCCTCGCACTTCTCTAGGCAGTTTTGTGCGAAATAGCTGATTTAGCTCTTGTTTTAGTTTTGCGTGATCTTCTTCCCGTAAAAACAGCATTAGGCGCGGCCCCCAATCATGATCGGTTGATTGCTCCGTATCAAACCCTAAAATTTCTGAGCCAGCTCCCAACAGTCCAGCCGAGTAAGTTAAGTTTGGATAGTGTTGCTCCAAAAGCGGTTTGACCGCTTCTAAGTAAAATATTTCACTTAAGTCCAATCCATTGATAAATGTTTGCTTCAAAAAATCACCTGCTATTTGTTGGCATGCATCCATCCCAAACCAGCCTCAACCGTTGTCTTCGGCCGGTATTCTGCCCCAAAATAGCCGTCGTACCCCGCCTCAACCAGCTTCGGAAACAGCCACTCGTAATTCACTTCACCACAGCTTGGCTCATGCCGATCCGGCACCCCAGCAAACTGAATATGGCCGATAATCGGCATCAGCTCTTTGGCCCGATTAAGCAGATTCCCCTCGATCATTTGGATATGGAAACAGTCGAACATCAGCTTTAAATTAGGCAGCCTAAGCTCTTGAATGATGGCGGCCGCCACGCCGGAACTGTTTAAAAAATACCCAGGGTTGCTCGTCGGGTTCAATGGCTCGATCAAAATATTGAGCCGGTGTTCAGCCGCTTTTTCGGCCGCATAAAACATGTTCGCCTTGTACACCCCCATCGCCCGATTACCAGAGACATTGCCCGCCATCACATGCACGCTTTTGGCTCCGATCATGTCAGCATAGTGTACGGCCAAGTCGATCGTTTTTCGCGCTTCAAACTCCCGGCCGGGGATTGCGGCCAGCCCAAAGTCACCCTGCTTCACATCGCCCCGCAGTGTGTTGATCCCCAGCATCGGCAACCCTGTTTCGTCTAGAGCCTCTTTCACAGCCTGTGGATTTTGATCATACGGGAAATGACATTCAACCGCCTGAAACCCGGCCGCTTTTGCCGCCCGAATCCCATCCGGTAACGGCAGATCATTCCATAAAAATCCTAAGTTCGCTGAAAATTTCATCTAAGCCACCTTCCACTTTCAAAATCGATCAATCGATGTCTAGCCCTGCGCCATAATCGCTAATTCCAATAGTCTATTATGATCGATTTCCAACACAATCTCCGCATTCGCCGGCCGACCCGATGCATCAAGCCAATCTACAATCGTTTGCCCACGGCTCAATCCACCGCTTAACTCAATCCCACAGTGATGTTGTTCTTTTTTCTGAACGATATTCGGTTCCAACGCAATCGCCATCGCTACCGGGTCAGCAAAAAAGTTCACCGTCCGGCCGCGCACCTCTTCTATAAAACGGTTTGAGTGGGCCGAAATTTCAGCAAAAAATGCGGACAACGGCGTATCAAGATCAACCCATCCCGCCCGATCTTGTTTGGTAAAACCGTTGCGTGTGGCCAACTCCCAATCAGCCACTTCTATCATTTTACCGGCCGACCCCCACGCCTCAAACACCACATGGGCCGCATCAGGGTCCGCAAACACATTAAATTCGGTACACACATTGGTGTTCCCATGCCCCGTCACCGCCCCAGCCATCGCTACTACCCGCTTTAGTTTGTGGGGCAGGTCAGGGTCAAGATGCAGAGCCACCGCAATGTTGGTCAGTGGCCCAAGTGTCACGAGCGTAAGTTCTCCTAGCTCGGCATTGGCACGCCGTACCAGTTCAACTGATCCGTGTGTCGTTTGCATCGGCCGGTCAGATTTCAGCCCGCTGTTACCCAGCCCGTCCATCCCATGTGCATGGCTGGCATCGTGGGTCGATTGGACGAGCGCGTTTTTACAACCGGGATAAATTGGAATATCCAATCCCAATCGATCTAAAATGACGGCTGCATTGTTGCTCGTATGGTTCAAACCAACGTTTCCGGCCGCAACCATAATCGCCTCAATTTGGGTAGTGGGATGGGCGGCCGCCATCATGATAGCCAGTGCGTCGTCTTCGCCGGGGTCTGTGTCAATAATCAATCGATTCATAAAGGCATTTTATCCTGTGTGAACCTGATCGAAAAAAGCAACTTTATGATCGTCGGTAAACGTCTTGCGTGTTATGATCCAAACCATTATGTCCACTACCGTTTTTGATTCCGCCATCTTCCAAAATCTGTACAGCACCCCGGCTATGCGAGCGATATTTTCAGACACCCATCTGGTTGAAACGTATCTGCATATCGAGCGCACACTGGCCAAGGTTCAGGGTGAGTTGGGGGTGATTCCGCAAGATGCGGCTGACCAAATCCAAGCCAAGGCCCAGCTCGATCAGATCGATTGGGATCGTTTTTTGGAGAAAATTCCCAACGTTGGAGTTCCCATTGCCCCGCTAGTGTCACAAATTGTGTCGGCCGTGGGAGACGCTGGTCAGTGGGTCCA
Source organism: Chloroflexota bacterium (assembly GCA_020628815.1). Lineage (GTDB taxonomy): Bacteria > Chloroflexota > Anaerolineae > Promineifilales > Promineifilaceae > WTJY01. The sequence continues at coordinate 27,917 of JAHDEN010000055.1, forward strand.
CTACGGAGCGACTACGCAGGATATTATGGACACGGCCGTTGTTTTACAGCTCCGTGAAGCGATTGGACTGCTAGAGGCTGATTTAGCGCAAGCAACCGATCTGCTCAAAAAGCTGGCAAAAAAGCACCAAAACACAGCCATGGTCGGCCGGAGCCAGCTACAACAGGCGATCCCCATCACGTTTGGCTATAAAGCGGCCGTATGGCTGTCCGCTCTACAGCGGCACCAAGAACGATTAAATCAGCTAAAACCCCGCTTGCTGGTCGGTCAGTTTAGCGGCGCAGTTGGCACGCTGGCTTCATTAGAATCGGCCGGGCTTGAAACCCAAGCTCGTTTGTGCGCAGAGCTGGGGTTGGCCCAGCCAATCATTAGCTGGCACACCGCGCGTGATTCACTGGCTGAATTTGGCTCATTTTTGGGATTGTTGACCAGCACGCTGGGCAAAATCGGGCTCGATTTGGTGCTGATGGCGCAAACAGAGGTTGGTGAGATCGCGGAGCCATTTGCCCCCGGCCGAGGTGGCAGCAGCACCATGCCCCACAAACGGAATCCGATATCGGCCCAGCGGATGATGGTGGCGGGCAAGCTGAGCAAGCCGTATGTGGCGACTCTGCTCGAAGCGCAAATGAACGATCATGAGCGGGGAGCCGGGGTCTGGCCGCTAGAATGGGCCGCATTGCCCCAGCTATGTTTGCTAGCGGCCGGAAGCCTGCACGAAACTTGTTTTGTGTTGGATGGGTTGCGGGTCTTTGAAGATCGTATGGTTAAAAATCTTGATCTAACCAACGGACTGCTTTTAACCGAGGCGATCATGATGGCGCTAGCACCCAAAATCGGCCGGAAAACGGCCCATGATCTGCTTGAAGAGTTGGTGCATGAAACTGTCGAAACGGGCGATCCGCTGTTAGCCATCATGCAGAAAAACGGGCAAATTGGGGCCAACCTAACCCCGGCCGAACTGGAAGCGTTGCTTGATCCGGCCAACTATACCGGTCTGGCGGCCGAGATGGTTGATCGGGTTTTGAGCCAATAACTTTAAGCCAAAGACTCAGCCAGCTGTTTTAAGCGGCCTAGTTCCTCAGCATAAACTCGCCGCAAAAGCATCGGGGCCAATTTAGCTTCAATCCAGCCTTGCAACCCAGCGGCCGTTTCCCCCACCGTATCAAACGTCACCCTGCAACTTTTTCCATCCCCCGTTGGCTCAACAATAAACTTTGTCTCTACGTTATTTGAATTGGTTTCAACCAACACACGCCCGGGTTGTGGTTCGCTCACAATTCCACTGACAACTTGTGTTTGGCCTGCCAAAGTCACCGTAAAATCAATCTCGGTTCCTGCCCCAATCCCACCTTTTTTTACAACTAAGTTTGAGAAATATTGGGGCGGCAAAATCCACTTGTGCCCTTTTTCATCATCTTCGTAATCAGCAATGATGTTGTACGCAATGTCGGCCGGTGCATCGATATCTATTGAAGCTTGCAAACTGTACTGACTCATCAGGTTACTTTGTCTCCTTCTACATTATGATAGCTTTTTTATATCATGACCCCCTATTTTGTCACGATTCAGGATTTATAATATCCTTCACTTGCAACTATTTTACGCAAAAAAAATCAATGTTTTCAACCCGTTCAGAGAACAATTTTCTAAACGGTTAAGGTCAAATTAGGCCAGTAAGGAGATTAAAATGCCAGGTTTACTGCCAAACGTAGATCCCGATGGACTCCTAGAATATTCCGTCGTTTACACCGACCGTGCGGTCAATCACATGTCTCAATCATTCCAACAGGTTATGCGAGACATCAATACGACGCTTAAAAAAGTATATAACGCCGATGGGGTCTCGGTTATTCCCGGTAGCGGCACCTTTGGCATGGAGGCGGTTGCTCGCCAATATGCTCAAGGGCAAAAGGTAATGGTTATTCGCAACGGCTGGTTTAGCTATCGTTGGAGCCAGATTTTTGAGGCGGGCAACATCCCATCTGAAGAAATTGTGCTGAAAGCCAAAATGGTGAAAGATGAACACCAGGCTCCATTTGCACCCGCCCCTATTGATGAAGTGGTCGCAACGATCAAGGCTGAAAAACCGGCCGTTGTGTTTGCTCCCCACGTCGAAACATCTGCAGGGATGATACTGCCCGACGACTACATTAAAGCAGCAGCCGATGCTGTACACAGCGTAGGCGGCATCTTCGTGCTCGACTGTATCGCCAGCGGCACCATTTGGGTTGACATGAAAGCAACCGGGGTAGACGTGCTGTGCAGTGCGCCGCAAAAAGGCTGGTCAGGCTCACCCTGTGCAGGATTGGTCATGCTGGGGCAGCGGGCGCTCGATTTGCTCGAAACAACCTCAAGCAGCAGCTTCTCGTGCGACTTGAAAAAATGGTATCAAATCATGCAGGCGTTTGTGAACGGTGGTCATGCCTATCACGCAACTATGCCAACCGATGGGCTAACCACGTTCCGCAATGTAATGGCTGAAACGGAAGAGTGTGGCTTTGAGCAAGTGATGGCGCGCCAGCAAGAGTTGGGCAAGCGCATTCGTGGTGTTCTTGAAGCTAAAGGATTCCCTAGCGTTGCGGCTCCCGGCTTCCAAGCACCCGGCGTAGTGGTTAGCTACACCGATGATCCGGCGATCAAAAACGGCAGCAAGTTCAGTGCGGTCGGCATGCAAATTGCGGCCGGAGTTCCACTTGCAGTTGACGAACCGGCCGATTTCCAAACATTCCGGCTCGGTTTATTCGGTCTCGACAAGTTGATGAACGTTGACCGGACAGTCGAAACATTCGAGGCTGCAATCAATAAAGTAGCCTAACAAACCGTAAGTTTTTCGCATAAAAAAGGGGTTCTCGGGTTCGAGAGCCCCTTTTTTGGTCCTAGGACAATAATCCTAACCATTAAAATCTCTAAGCTTCTACCAGAGGTAGCCCGAAATAGATATTCAAAATATCTATAGTAGCCATGCCTACAATCGATTGGATGAATCAAACGAGGGTGGTACGCTTCGCATCTAAATCAACCCCTTACCAAAAAATTCACTTATGCATCTTGCACGATTCCCCCGTCGGCAGTACACACACGGGTACACACCTATCGAACCTCTTCCCAATTTAACCAAGCATCTAGGCGGACCTAACCTATTTGTTAAGCGTGATGACCTGTTGGGGCTTGCGGCCGGTGGCAACAAAACACGTAAATTAGAATTTTTAGTAGCCGATGCACTTGAGAAAGGGGCCGACACCCTTATCACAGTGGGAGCACCACAGTCTAATCATTGCAGATTAACTTTGGCCGCAGCGGTTAAAGAAGGGCTTAAATGCCAGCTTGTGCTTGAAGAGCGTGTGCCAGATAGCTACGACGAAAATGCTAGCGGCAACAACATGCTGTTTAGACTGTTGGGTGTTGAGAAAATTAAAGTTTTCAAAACTGGCATAGATTTGCAGGCTGAAATGCAATCGCTAGCTGATGATCTAGCCAAGGTCGGCCGGAAAGCCTACATTATTCCGGGCGGTGGCTCTAATAAAATCGGTTGTTTGGGATACACCGGCTGTGCCGAAGAAATTTTGGCCCAATGCAACCAAATGCAGCTCAAACTTGATCACATTGTCTGTTCAAGCGGTAGTGGTGGCACCCATGCTGGGTTAGCCGTCGGCCTCAGTGGGAACAATGCCAACATTCCTCTAACCGGTATTAGCACCCGGGGTGCAAAAATTGCGCTAGAGGAAAAATACCATGGCTTAGCCAGCGAAACGGCCGAAATGCTCGGCATTCGCGGCGGTATCCCTCGAGAAATGTTTAATATTTTTGATGGGTATGTGGGGGATGGCTATTCGTTGCCAACCGATGGCATGATCGAAGCGGTTCAGCTTTTTGCCAGACACGAAGGGATTTTGCTAGACCCTGTATACACGGGCAAAACGGCGGCCGGGCTCATCGATTTAATTCGCAAAAACCACTTCAAACAAGGTGAAAATGTTCTGTTTGTGCACACAGGTGGTTCACCAGCATTATTCGCCTATCAAGAGACTATTTTAAGCAACGTAACGGGTTAATTTAGGAGCAATTGTATGAGTAACAAACTAGAGCAAACCGTGGGCGTCATCGGTGGATTAGGGCCAAAGGCAACGTTAGACTTCTACTCTAAGTTGATTAACTTAACTGCGGCCGAAACAGATCAAGAGCATCTCCATGTCATCATCAACAGCAATGCAAAGGTTCCAAATCGTCAGAGTGCGCTATCAGGCAAAGGGCCGTCTTGTGCTCCAGAACTGATCCAAACAGCCCGTGCGCTTGAAAATGCTGGGGCCGACTTCTTGGTGATGGTTTGTAACACAGCCCATGTTTACGAAAATCACATTCGCACGGCGATTAATATCCCTTTTATTAGCATTATTAGGGAAAGCGTTAATCGTTGCTTAAAAACTGTTAGCAATCTTAAAGAAGTAGGTGTGTTGGGAGCTACAGGTTGCCTAGATAGCAATTTATACCAAGATCACTTTGATCAAGCTGGGGTAGATTGCCTCACATTAAACCAAGCTGACCAAGAAAGATTTATGGAACTTGTCTACAGAATCAAATCAAATAATTTTGATTTTTCTGTGGGCATCGAAATGGAGCAGCTTGCTCAAAAGTTGATTGATCAGGGAGCTGAAGTCATTTTGGCAGCCTGTACCGAAGTTCCGCTTGTGCTGCAAAGCAATGGCGTGAATGCACCCTTGATTAATTCAACCGACGTGCTGGTTGAATCAACAATTCAGTATGCTCGCCCAGTATCGCCAGATCAGTCAGACCGGTTTATTTACACAACCCACAAAGAAGGCTTTTTCAGTAAAAACCAGTTGGCGCACCATTAACTTACCCCCAAACCGCATAGGTCTGTTTACATTCCATTAACCTACAGCTATTATTCTCTTAAACTTTTGCTTACAATGCGCTAAAATAGCATTGTTAAAGTTTATCATTGGTGGGTAAGGAAAAAGAAGAAGAATCCTCACCGTTTGACGGTAAAGCACTACCCCATTACCGAATCCCGAAAATTTAATAATCTATATCGATGGATTTGACTGTCGTTCTGTGCGTGCAGAAAAACAGACTAACCTAAATCAAGTCCATCAACCCTAGTTTGCTAAAGCCTTCTAGCGATTTTTGTCGTTAGAAGTTTTTAATTTGTGTATCCGAACAATCAATATCTATGAGGAGAATTTAAGGTATGAACCTAAAAAGATTGTTTACATTTTTAACTCTTTTGTTGCTCGCTGCAGCTATCGCATCTTGCGGTGGAACTGAAGTTGTAACAGATGCAGTTGAAGATGCCGCAGACGCGGTTGCAGATACGGCCGAAGAAGCTGTAGATGCAGTTGAAGAAGTTGTTGAAGACGCTGAAGAAATGGCTGAAGAGATGATGGACGAACTTGAATGTTCAGACGCTCTAG
>JAHDEN010000056.1 GCA_020628815.1 Chloroflexota bacterium
GATTCGCAGCTAAAACCGACGTCTGCTCCGCAAATTCAAGCGTGTTGCCAAATGTATTCATCCCTTGAGGTTTGGTCCACAAAAACATTTCAAGCACCAGAAAGTAGATGTGCTCCGCTGCAACCAATCCGACCAATATCCATCTTAAAATGTTCATAAATTTCCTCTTGCTTTGATTAGGGCCTGTTTACCCAGAACTTTTGCCAAATAGTAACGACAATCGGCCGGTGATACAGATTCACCGGCCGAGTCTATACTTGTCAATTGTCCCTCGGTTTTGAGTTTAGGGGTAGGCCATCGACAGCAGCAATCCCTCTACCCCCTGCGTATGATACAGATCTATCGGTTTAGTCTCTCAAAAAATTGAAGGACTAACCCGATAGATTGAGACTACTCTACTTCCAACAAGATTGTATCTGAGCCGTTTCCGCCATCCGCAACAACCTGTACTTCGCCAGTTACGTCAACAGGAATTAGCAGTTCAGCTTCCCAATATCCAAATGATTGAACAGTAACGATATCCCCGGCCGCCACCGAGCCATCGGCCAAACGAATTTGGATACTCAATGTTTCATCCGTTGGGTTAACAGTTACCCCCTGAAAGAAAACGGTCTGACCTGATTTGATCGTATCCCCAGCTTTTGGCCAGCCGATTGTGGTGCCTGTGCCTTCATCTTTCGGCACAACATTAATCAAATATTGAGCCTCTCTCCGGTCGGCCGATCCGGCTTCGCCAAACCAAGCGATGGCGCAAGCTTCACCAGTTACATCTTGTGGAATTTGGACAAACCCACGCCATGAACCACTCCCGTTCATCGGGAAGCTCTGGCGGGAAACCTGTGTACGGCAATTGTCGGTGAGCACCGCGATAGATATTTTGAAATCAACCGGTTTGTTCGCAAACCCATCAAAGAAAAGGTAGTAGTCCGATGTACCGGTTCCTTCTGGCCCGGGCTGATCAAGAATCAAATAACGATCTTGGCCGGTATCTGGCGTAATGTTGACCAAAATCGAATCACCTGCGGCCGAGCTACCGTCTTCGTTCAGTACATCAACCGCAAAACGTGCTTGCCCGCTAAAGGTGCTTGGCAGCGTAATGGTTGTTTCCCATGCACCAAAATCAAGCTCTTCGATTTCTTGTGACAGCAATTCCCGGCCGTCGAGCGATATTAGTCGAGCCACAAGACTCTGATTTGTACGACGTGCAGCACGCCCCGCCAACACCAGCAACTCACCCGCTTGGCCCGACTTGTCCCCTAAATTAACAATGTTAACCTCCGGCAGAATGCTTTCATCTACAGTTGGTTCTGGTTCTACAACTTCAACTTCTGGCTCTTCTACCACTTCCTCAGCTGATTCAGCCTCTGCTTCAGGTGCAGGGGCAACTTCGGCCTCTTCAACTACAATCTCAACTTCAACTTCTTCAGCGGCCGGTTGATCAGATGCGTCAGAAGCGGGTGAAGTCGATTCAACAACCGGTGGGGGCAACGTTGGAACCGATGCAGGCACCGCGGCCGTTGGCACTGCAATCACATCAGATGAAGTTGGCTCTTGGCCACAGGCGCTTAAAGCAAGCAAACAAACTAAAGGGATGAGAATTAATCGTTTCATAATTTTGAAGGGGAGATAACTGGTTTAATAAACTGTAGCCACATTGTGAATGATTGATTAATAGGTTGAAGAACGCAAACCCTACGCTCGTGCGATTATTCACCAACGTAGAACTGTGTCATGCTCATTTCATGAGCCCATCTATCATGCACGGGACGATCAAGTTGAAATGCCCAGGTAACGACTCATGGTTTTAAGGGATGAATAGGGCTTCGATTAATTCGCGCGTTTCGATTGGGCGCCAATATTGTCCCAAGTAACCAGCGTCTCCGTACCAAATTTCAAAATGCAGATGGGAATCTACGTCTGGTCCGTCTAACGAACCTGGAGAGCCAGAGTTGCCAACCCGACCGATAATTTGCCCAGTTGTGACCTGAGCACCCACAAAAACATTCGGATCGATACTGCTTAGATGCGCATGTCGTGAAACAAATCCGTTTTCATGCTGAAGCCAAATCTGACGGCCGCGAAAGAAATCTAACCCTTCGTCAGTCGTTTGACCTTGCAACGCCGCCTGCCCGCGATAAAAGCTAAACAGTTCAGGCCAAGGCTCTTGATAATCATGCATGGCACGGATCACCGTACCGGCCGCTACCGCTCTAATTTGTCGGCCGGGCCCCCAATAAAAATCCATCCCCTCATGAATGCCTTGCCGATAATGGCGCGGTGCACCGGGCAAGCGCAGCTCACGGGCATCTGGGGGCAAGTTTTCGAGCGGCAAAATTAGCTGGGGAATTGTGTCCCAAATTTGGGGATCATAGGGAGCAGTTCCTGACATAAATGCTGGTTGCCCAACCATGTCAATCTCTTGCTGGATTTCCGGTTTGCCCGGCAAATAAATCGTATTTCGCCCAGCGTAAATCCCGACCGAGCTGCCAAATTCATCTAAATAAAGGGCAAACGTTGAGATAGGGAATTGAAATTCTGTTTGGGATAACAGGGTCCCGTTTTCATTATTCAAAACAGATAAGCGCAATCCACCCCGATCTAAAAGATAAACGGCCCTGGGCCCAACTTGAATCTCTCTCGGCTGCGTAATGGTGATATTCGGCCGGAAATTGCCGTCTACTTGCCCCTGTACGTAGCGCAAAATCTCCGCATTGGGGGAATCAATCGGACGTTGCAGGATGTAGGCAAAAGCGGCCGCAGAGCCACGCAAAACGGCAAGATCTACCAACACGCTGTCTTCATCTACTGACCAGCCGGTTTCGCCCTCATTGGGTAGATAGCGCACCCCATACCGGTAGCTGGCTTCTAACAAATATCGATCTGATCCATTTGAAGAGAGTGCCAAATAATAGTGGGACGAGGTCTGACCGATCGGCCGAGCATAGCGATCTCGACTCCAAACGCCGGTTGTTAAATCGTGTAAATAAACATCCCCCACCCGGTCAAGCACCAGCAGTCCGTTGTTTGGCCCACTGGCGAGGTCAACCAGTGCTAAATCAAGTGGTTCTTGTACAGGCTCATCTTCTATCAGTGTACCAGGGACGATGAGAACGGTCGAAGGGCCGCCATTAACTAGATCAATCTGCAACACACGGCCGCCGTCGATTAGCCATCCCATCTGACCATTACTAACCATCGAAACCGGATGGACAAATGTTTCGCCACCGCCCCCTACAAAACATAACCGGCCGGCTTGAACCAGTTCAGGCTGAGGGCAGTTGAGGGCAGCTTGAGGCTCGATCTCCTCTACGTTTTCTACTCCAGATTCAGCAACTGTTGTGGGGACTGGCGCAATAGCCGGGGCTGAAGTTGCCAGCTGAATCGGGGTAATTGTGGGTGCAACAGTCGGCTTTGCATTGGCGATAATGACAGGATTATCGGGAAGTAACGGGCTGCTGGCAGAATTAGTGCTACAGCCGCTAAAGCAAAAGAGAAGCGCTAAAATAAATCCTATGATCCAAATAATATTTTTCACGGCGGGGATTATACCGAGTTTTTATTGATCCCCTAGATCAAAGGTTACATTCTCAGCCCCCCCATAAAAAAGCCGCCAGCCTTTTGGGGCTAGCGGCAAGTAGGCGATTATTTAATTGTTGATATGTTTAAGCAGCTGCTTCGATCCGTTGTGTTTTGATCGCTTCATCTCTTATTTTAAGCAGATGGTCGCGGGCCTCAATAGGATTTTTAACCGCAAGCAATGTGCCTTCAGCACCAGCTACACCAGCGGCCCCGGCCGTTTGTACTTGCACGGTCCAAAGATCAAACTGGCGCATGAGCCAACCTTGTACAAGTCGAAAATCAGTGACTCTGTCTAGTGGAATCGCTTTTCTTTCATATGTAAAAACGCCTTCACTAATGTACAGAATACCGTCCTTAACTTCGTAGCTCAACGAATTGGTAAATGAGCGAGCATATTTGATCGTTAGGGCAAAAATTAAAGCGCCTAACCCGACCAGTACACCCAGAACAATCGATATCGTGCGGGGATCAGCATCTTCTGCCAGCATGATGCTGGTCGGCAAAACCAAGATCATGGCACCTAAAATTACAAATGAAATGGTGTAGTTTGTGCGTAAAAAACGGAACAGTTGATTGTTTTGAATCTCGAACCTCATGTTCAGACCTCCTAAACTAAAAATAGATAGAATGACCTTCCACGGATTGGATTTCGAACACCGGGGTGGTGTCTTGCCCTACTGCAATGTATTCAATTGCGTTGTCCGTATAAGACTTGATTTGAAAAACAATTTGGTTTGCTTCAGAGAGGGGCTGAATTGAAACTGTTACTTGCTATACGACGACTATCTGAAAAAGTTGCCGGTTTTTTCGGTCCTATTCGGGATCGTGCGAATTAGCATTTTCAAAAAAGAATGGGTTTAAAGAAAATAATCTTCTATTATTTAGGGGTACATTCAACCAAAAACATTTTGCATGAAGTGGAATTCAGATCATCCTGACTCTCTCCGCCTAATTCCACCCTTTTTCATGTGACCAGAGGAAAAAAGATGATTCGAATTGTGAGTCAACGAAAATTGTTCTTTATTTTGGGCACTTTGCTTTTCGGAATGAACCTTCTGAATATCAGCTTACCGGTGGCGCAGGCGCAAATTTTCCCTACAAGTACGCCAGAAGGAGCCGAGCCACAGGAGCAGCCAAGTAATACATTCAATAGTCCGCCTGTAAATCTGACCGTTTCAACCGTTGAGCCAAGCAATATTTCTCAGCTTACCGGTGGCACACTTACCGTTTTAGGCACCGACTTTACGGCCGACAGCTATGTGCGCATGGTGGGATTTGGCATTTTGGCAACGACGTTTATTAACGACACATCGCTGACAGCCATCGTCCCGGCTGGTGCTGGCGCTGGCAGCTATCAAATCGAGGTGTCGGATGGAACAGCCACGGCCCAATGGGCGGGCACCATCAACATTAACGCCCCGGCCGATACCAGTCCCACCAGCACCCCTAGCCCCGGCGGGTTATCCGTATCGGGCGTTGACCCGGCCCAAGTTAACAGAGATACCGGCACCACGATCACCGTTTTTGGGAGTGGCTTTACGGCAGATTCCGCCGTACGGTTGGTGGGTGCGGGCGTGCTTCAAACCAGCTATGTTGGCCCCAGCACCTTAACCGCACTTATTCCCCCAGACTTTCCCCCCATCGATTATCAGCTCCAGGTCATTCGCGGCAACGACAGCGCCACTTGGGAAGGCGGCTTATTGCGCATTTTCATCCCACCGACAGCAACACCCATCCCAGCGACAGGTGGGGCAAGCACAACCTTAACGGCGCCTGATTTATTGGTGCAAAACACAAGCTATGACCGTGATCCGATCCAGCCAGGGGACTCGTTCATCCTAACCTTTGACCTGGTGAACATTGGCGGTCGTGATGCTAAAAATGTAAAGGTCACATTTAATTCGCCAGATGTAGCGGTTCCGGCCGGAACCGGCAACAGTCAGTTTATTGAGCTAATTGATGATGCTGAAGGGGGCGCAGTAAAAGTGGCGGTTCCTCTCATTGCACTCACCACTCTAGCAGGTGGGCAATACAACTTGTCGTTTGATTTAAGCTGGCTCGACGCAGACGGCCGAAGCTATAGCGGCGATGCCAATGTCGGGCTCACATTGGGGGCGGCTGAACCAACTCCAACCCCCACACCGGCCGTGAGCGCAAAACCCCGTTTGGTGCTTTCAGGTTATTCTGTAACCGGATTAGTAGAGCCGGGCGGCCGCTTTACCATGCAGTTCACCGTCGCAAATCAGGGGGATGCGGACGCACAAAATGTCCAGATCAAATTTGGTGGTGACAGTGCTACCAGCCTAGATCCGTTTGCTCTCATCAATTCAAGCAATATCGATTTTGTGGCAAACATTCCGGCCGGGCAAACGTTTGAATTAAGCAAAGAGTTCTTGGTTTCAGGCACAGCAAGCCCGCGGCCGGAGAACATGGCGATCATTTTTGATTACGAAGATGGTGCAGCCGCAACGTTCCAATCTCCATATTCTGTCTCAGTTTTGGTTGAGCGACTGCCACAGTTCCAAATCGATTTCTTTGACCGGCCCGCTTTTATTCAGGTGGGTCAGCCGGTTGATCTCTCTGTCGAAATTTTCAATATCGGCTCAAACACAATCAATGTGAACACGATTGAGATGGATGTTAGCCCGAAACCGGCCGATGTTACCGGCCCCATCGGGTCGATTTTTTCAGGTCCACTCGGGGGCGGCACATCGATTTCGGTTGACGGGATATACGTTCCCGAAGAGCCTGGTCCGGCCGATATAATCATTCGCGTTAACTATTTAGATGATTTAAATCAAAATCGGGTGATCGAAGAAACACTGGTTTTAACAGTTGAAGAAGCGGAAGAGTTCGGCTTTGACACCCCTCCTTTTGATGAAAACGGAAACCCGATTGCCGTTGATGAAAATGGGGTGCCGATTGAGATTGATGGGGCCAGCGGAGAAGCTGATCCAACCACCACCCGCTTTTTCCAGATCGGTGGCATCTTGCTCGGTTTGCTGGCGGTTATTTTTGTAGCTGTCCGCATTTTCCGTCGCCAATAGGTCTCGGCCATTCACATATGAATTTTAGAGAACTAACACGCATCATTTTTTCAAACTTAGGCCGTATGAAGTTCCGGGTTGCTATGACAGCGGCCGGGGTTTTGATCGGTACCTTTGCGGTGATTTTGCTCGTTTCCGTTGGTAGCGGACTGCAAGATACCGTCACGTCTAGCTTTGGCAGTGTGGGGGAACTTACCCAGATCCAAGTGTTTAACTTTAACTTTGGTGGCGAAACAAGCAGCGAGATTGAACCGATCACTGAAAAAGTACTAAACGAGTGGCGTGGGCTGAACGGGGTGAAGGCGGTTACACCGCTGGCTGATTTGCAGGCTCAGGCAGATTTCCGCTTAAACCGGTATACGATTAACGGCCGGGTTGTGGGCATAGATCGAACGCAAATCGAAGACTTAGACTATGATTTTGCGCAAGGGAACGGAAAGCTGAATAACGGCCAAATTGTGATCGGGTCAGCCATTTCATCTCAAGTTTTTGATAGCCGCACCTTTTCACGCGTGCCGGAAGAAGATCAGGTTGATCTGTATGGCAAAACGTTGCAGTTGGTTGCCACCAAATTTAATCAGGATGGTGAAACGAGTGAGCGACGGGTTCGGGTGCGGGTAGCGGGAGTTTTAGAAGAAACGGGTGGCGAGCTAGACGGCCAAATTTTCATGACGCTGGATGATATGCACACCATCAATGAATGGGCCACCGGCCGACGGTTTAACGAACGGCGCGATGGCTACAATCAGGTTTTGGTCCAAATCGAAGAAGCGCAGCAAGTCGCGGCCGTAGAAGGCTACATCACTGCAGCGGGTTATCAGGCGTTTTCGCTCCAATCGATTCTGCGCGAAGTCTCTGTGGTTTTCACCGGTCTACAAATCGCCTTCGGCTGTATCGGTGGGATCGCCTTGATCGTAGCCGCAATTGGTATCGCCAACACCATGATTATGGCGATATACGAGCGCACAAAAGAGATCGGCTTAATGAAAGCGGTGGGTGCTACAAATCGAGACGTGATGTTTATCTTTTTAGGCGAGGCAGGTGTGATCGGCTTGATCGGGGGGATAGCTGGGCTAATTTTGGCGTCAGGTGTGGGTCAAATCGCTGGCAGTATCGGCCGGAACTATCTTATCTCGCAGGGGGCGCCCGACACGATTCCATCCCCCGTCAACACGCCGGTTTGGCTCATGATCTTCGCCATTGTTTTCTCGATGGCAATCGGAGTTATCTCCGGCATTTATCCAGCCATTCGGGCGGTTCAGCTTGATCCTATGATGGCGCTTAAATATGAGTGATAGCCCAAAAATCGAAGCGAACGGCACCCAAAATGGGATCGGCACGCTGAATGAAAAGCCGCTACATGCGGCCCTTAAGCAGTGGATCGCAGAGCCAGGAGATCAGTTTGAGGTGCCTCTAGACGGCTTTTTTATCGATGTGGTTCGGGAAAATCTGCTGATCGAAATTCAGACCGGGGGCTTTTCCCCACTCAAGAAAAAACTGCGCAAGCTTACTAAAACCTATCCGGTTAGATTGGTCTACCCGATTCCGGCCGAAAAATGGTTGATTCAACAGCCCAAGCTAGGCATTGGCAAACCAAAACGGCGTAAATCACCTAAGCGGGGCAATGTCTATCAGGTCTTCAAAGAGCTTGTCTCGATACCGGACCTAATGCAGTCACCCAACTTTTCGTTACAGGTGGTGCTGACCCAAGAAGAGGAAGTGAGAAAGTTTGAGGCAGCAAAGAAACGTCGTCGCTTTCGCAAGCAGTGGAAATTGGAAGAACGTAGGCTGTTGGACGTGGCTGAAAGCCATCTTTTTGAATGTGTAGAGGATGTCTGCTCCCTGTTACCGGCTGACCTGCCTGATCAATTTACTACAAAAGATATTGCGGATGGGTTAAACCAGCCAGCATGGCTTGTGCAAAAAATGGTCTACTGTTTACGCACAATGGAAGGGATTAAGTTGGTAGGCAAGCAGGGGCGCTTTTTGAGCTATGAACGAGCGGTCTAAACAACTCTTCAGTCTTTTAGAAGCGTGGTAGTAGGCGTAGGCGGTCAGCCGGAATTCGTCTCAATTCCGGCCGACTTGTTCGAAAATTTAGCCTGTAATTTGAGTCCAGCCTTGGCCTTTCACAAAATCAGTCAAATATGGGATCTCGACATATTCACCATTGTAAACTTGGGTCGCCGCTAGGTAGATGCCGTAACCGAAAATACCCAACGCAATTGGAACAGAAATACATCCAACAAAGGGGATAAAGCCTAAAACGGTAGACAGAACAAAGCTAACCACAGATAAGCTAATTCCGTGAACGGCCGCATACCGAATAAAAGGGCGATTTCCCTTGTCTGGAATAAACAGCATGATCAAGCCCACAATACCGATAGCTAAGCTAAGGGCGGCCCACAATTTGTCGTCATCCGTAATCATTCCATCGTTTTCATTTTTTAGTTTTTCAATCTCGTCGCTCATTGTTTCTCCAATATTGGCTAGTTTGTAGGCCAAATTGTATAGATTTAATTCTAGAGTGGTTCTGACCTGCGTCAAGAATGTGTAGTGTGGTGAAGGTCAGCTCCCTAGTTTTACAGTTGTGTTTCTCTACGGGATTGTCTTTTTACGGTTGCACATTCATGCTTGTTTTCAAATTCTCGAAAACCGAGAAAACAGACAATCTAATGGGCTATAGACCCATATTTTCTGAGATTTTATAATCCTACTCCATGTCTCAGCTAGAGCCCAATGCGATTCCTCCGCAAGATAAGTTTCATGCTTATGCAGTGCAGCTAGTCGAATACATTTTCACAATCGGCATTGTGTTAACCGTGTGCTTAACACTGTTCTATATTTGGGGAGGGCTTACCCGCAACCTCGAATCAGCCATGTTCTCAACCGAGAACATATACATTGCAGCCACATTGTGTAGTTTTTGCACTTTTATTTTTATTTTATGCAAATGGCTTATGTATCGGCACAAGGTTAAGTGGGCCATCAGTATTTTCATTAGTTGCCTGTTATTCGTCGCAATGTCAGCAGTATTTGCGGTTAACACAAGCACTTATGATCCGGTCACCCATCTTTTTTACTTGGCTTTGGTTGTTGCCTCCGTTTTCTTAGGTCGCGTTGCGTTGACGATTATTTCAGCCATCGGGATAAGATTCAATTTTATTTTCTACTACTTGGCCACAAATCATTTAGTTGAAACAAGCCATCGGCTCCCAACCTTAGATGATCTAGTGATCGACTCAGCTATTTTGTTGGTAACGGCCACGGTTTTGGTAATTACGGTCAATCAGCTTTTAGATAACAGGGCTGAGCTCATGCGTTATCAAACTGATCTTGAAGAAATCGTTTCGAATCGCACCGCTCAATATCACGCAGAACGAAACCGGGCGGAAGAGGCAAATTTGGCGAAAAGCCGATTCCTAGCCAACATGAGCCATGAGTTACGCACCCCTCTGAATGCTATTATTGGCTATAGCGGCTTGGTTGTTGAAACAATTGATGATCTAAATCTGCACAAAGCTCGTCAACAAATTGCACCCGACGTAGAGAAAATTGGCACGGCCGGCCGACACCTTTTGCAGTTAATCAACAACATCTTAGACCTATCAAAAATCGATGCTGGCAAAATGGAGCTAGACTACAAATTCCACCCTCTCAAGGGTGTGATTGATGAAGTTTGCTTGGCGATTGAACCACAAATTTTATCTAAAGGGTTGGCATTTGAAATTGACTATTTAAATGATGACTTTAGCCAAGAGCTAGTGGAAATCGACCGTCTGAAAGTACAACAAATTTTGATTAATCTGCTTGCCAACGCCGCCAAATTTACAAACGAGGGGTCGATTTCTTTAATTATTCAAAGGTTTAAGCTTCAGAACAACAGCCTAGCGATCAAACTAACGGTTAAAGACACCGGGATTGGGATCGAGCAAGAATTTATCCCTCACCTGTTCAGCCGCTTTAATCAAGAAGATAATAGTTCCACCCGAAAACATGATGGATCAGGTTTGGGCTTAGCGATTTGCAAGCAATTTATTGACATGATGAATGGTGAAATTACGGTTCAGAGCGAAAAAGAAAGAGGAACCGTTTTTGAAATTATTATTCCTACTCAGGTCCAGCCACACTTTGTAGCCCAAACGGTTTAAAGAAGTCCGTCAAATTCTCGGCCGCAATTTTTTCGTGTCTGCATACCTTCGCAATACAGGGGCAAAAACAAAGAATCAAACTGATTCAGTCTTAATAAAATAGGATTTAGGGGAATCTCTGCGAGGAAGGTGGTCAACTTGCTATAATTGCCCCGATGAGCATTTTATCCTTCAACGATCTGTCACAATCCTTTGGGGCGTTTGACCTTTTTTCTGGTATTTCAGGCTCTATTGAAAAAGGGAGCAAAATCGGCTTGGTGGGGCCTAACGGAGTAGGCAAAACAACGCTCCTACACATTCTGGTTGATAATGCCTCTCCTAAAACCGGCTCGATTAATTTGGCGCGCAGCACCCAAATCGGATATTTGCGCCAAGAGGCGATGTTGGCGTTCAAAGGGCGGGAGCATTTTACGGTTCGGCAAGAGATGGAGCGGATATTTGAGCACCTTGCCGATATGGCAAGTGAACTGGAAACGCTCGAAAATCAAATGGGGAGCAACCCATCTGATCAAAATTTATTAGACCGGTATAGCCAGCTACAGCAAACGTACGAAGCGGCCGGTGGGTACGACTACGATCAGCGGATCAAACGTATTTTGGATGGATTAGGGTTTGAACCTGAAAATTGGGACACCCAATTGGATCATCTATCTGGGGGGCAAAAAACCCGTGCGCTGCTTGCTCGGCTGCTGCTTGAAGAGCCTGATCTTCTGATTTTAGACGAACCTACCAATCATTTAGATATTGCGGCCGTTGAGTGGCTTGAAGGGATGCTAAACGCATGGGACGGGGCGATTTTGATTGTGAGTCATGATCGGTATTTTCTTGATACTGTCGCTACCGCAGTTTGGGAAATGTCTGCAACTGAAATTGAAGTGTACCGTGGAAACTACACCGCATATGCCAACCAGCGGGAAGAACGTTGGGAACGACGCCGCAAAGAGCTTGAAGCAGAACAAGCTGAGCTTGAAAAAGAGATGGATTACATCCGCAAAAACATCGCCGGGCAGCGAACCAGCCAGGCCAAGGGGAAATGGAAGCGGCTGAACGACAAATTGAATGTCGATGGTCAAGCTCTGGTGATGTGGAAAACGGAAGAAAAAGTTAAAGAGTTTTTGTCTAGGCGGGTTAATAGCGGTCTTCCCCAGTTCAAACTGCAATTAAAAAGCGCCAACCGGAGCGGAAATATTGTATTACGCACAACTGATTTAGTTGTGGGGTATCCAAATGCACCGCTTTTTACGGCCGATAATATTGAGCTGACACGCTTAGAAGTAGCGGCTCTTATCGGACCAAACGGGTGTGGCAAAACGACGTTTCTAAAAACGGTACTCGACAATCACCCCGCAGTTAGTGGCAAAGTGATTCAAGGGGCGTCGCTTAAGCTCGGCTACTTTTCACAAGCCCATGATTCTCTGGATTTGAGCAACACGATTCTGGATGAGCTTTTGCGGCATCAGCATATGATGATTAGTGAGGCGCGCAGCTATCTCGGCCGATTTATGTTTAGCGGCGAGGATGTGATGAAAAAAGTCAGCACGCTGAGCGGTGGAGAGCGCGGCCGTTTGGCGTTGGCGATTTTAGCCCTGCAAGATGCGAACTTCTTGTTGCTTGACGAGCCGACAAATCACTTAGACATTAATTCTCAAGAGTTGCTGCAAGCGGTACTTGAGCAATTTGACGGGACGATTTTGATGGTGTCGCATGATCGCTATTTGATCGATCGGTTATCAAGCCAGATTTGGTCGGTGGCAGACGGCCGGATGACTGTGTTTAACGGAAGTTATAAAGAGTTCGTGGCCCAGCGAGAACGTGCAGAAGCAGCCGAGAAAAGCGTTAAAGCGGCTCCCATCCAACAAAAAAAGCAGGACAAACCGGCCGAAGCGAAAGGGCTGAGCAAGAACGAGCAGCGTAAGTTAGATGAAAAAATCGGGGCGATTGAAAAATCGATTGAAGAAACTGAGTCAGAAATCGAGTCGATTACGGCCGAGCTTGAAACAGTGAGCGCATCTGGAGATTACGAAAAAATCCAGGCTATCACCGAAAAGTATGAGTCAGCACAGGGGAAACTGGAGCAACTTATGATAGAATGGGAAGTCTTAGCAAGTTAAATTAACTACAGGGTTTTGGCATGAAAGTTGTTGGATTGACAGGTAATATCGGAACGGGGAAGTCAGCGATCATGAAGGTTGCTGCCAAACGTGGCGCCTTAACAATAGATGCGGACAAGCTGGTGCATGGCATTCAGGAAAACAATAAAGATGTGCAGGCGGCTATCGGCAAGGCGTTTGGGGCGGATGTGTTGCTGCCAAACGGTAAAATCAACCGGCCGAAGCTAGGCTCAATTGTTTTTGCAGATCCAGCAAAAATGAAACAGCTTGAAGGGATTATTCACCCGGCCGTGCGTGAAGAAATGACCACTTTGGTCGAAAACGCTACAGCCCCCTTGGTCATGATCGAAGCGATCAAATTGCTTGAAGGGCCAACCAAAGATTTATGCGACATCGTTTGGGTTGCCAACTGTGGCAAATTTTTACAGCTTCAGCGGCTCATTATCTCACGTGGCATGGATGAAGATGAGGCGTTTAAGCGGATCATGGGGCAGAACGCGCAAGCTGATAAAGTTGCCAAAGCTGACGCAGTTATCGACACAACGGGAACCTTGGCCCAGACTGAATCACAAGTCAATCAGCTTCTTGATGAGCTGTTGGAAGTGGAAGATGAGCCAACTGCAAAAAGTGGCCAAACATCTGAACTATCTGAACCACAACCCGAGGTGGATGAAAACCCCACAGTCACAGACGCTGAGCCGGTACAGTTGCCAGATATCACGGTACGTCGTGCCCGGCCGTCAGATATTCCATCAATCATGCTGCTGATTCACAAAGCAACCGATGGAAAAATGCAGCCTAAACGGGCTGAAATCCTCCAATCCTTGAGTGATCGGGGTTACCTGATCGGGCAAATAGATGGGGAAATTACGGCCGTTGCCGGTTGGTATACGGACAAAGGGTTTGCGGCTATCGAACAACTGTTTATCCATCCGACAGAAACGGCTGACACTACCGGCCGAGCTGTAATTAAAGAGATTCATAAAACAGCAAACGAGCTGATGGCTGAAGCGATCTTTTCGTTTATGGCCCCAGACACACCTGATTTCATCCGCAATTTGCTGCTTGAGCATGGCTTTTCGGCCGATGAGGTTGAAAACTTCCCACGAGTTTGGCGCGAAATGCTGTTAGACATTCAACCGATCGGAACAGAAGCTTTGGTGTACAAACTACGTGACATGCGTATCAGTTAGCCTGATTAAGCCATGCGTATCAGCTAGTCTGATTTGTGGTGATTAGCTAAACCTAATGATGTCATGCGATTTTTCAGAGTCACATTAAACTCTGAATAACGACTTAGCTTTACAACACCTGACAAAACATAAGTTAACTAAATGATCAATTTTCTAAACAACTACCCAACCTTGTCATTTTGGATCATCTTGGCAGCAGGGATGAACATTATTCTAATTTTTGCTGCGCAGGACGTTGGTCTAAATGGATCTCAATGGTTCTGGTTCATCTTTTTAATCACGATGGTAGCGGGTATTTGCGCTTGGATTGTCAATTGGGGCGATGAAGATGAAGGGCTCTCGGAGCAATAATCTGGCCTTGATGACTGACTAAATGGACTATACTCCACCACATGATTTACCGCCGATTTCGACAGATACAGTTGAAAAAATCCGCAACGAAATCGGACTTTGGTTTAAAACCAGCGACACAGCCTTAAATGCACCAGATGAGGGAAGCTTTCGGTTTCGGGGTCACACAAGCTGGATGCCCGGCCGCGAAGATTATTTCCCTCACATCCTCTCTATTTTTGAAAAATATGGCTACACGGCCGAATTGCGCACAGAGCGAGAACAAACCTTTCTCATCGGCCGGCCGTACCTGATTCAGGCCGCCCCCATGCGTTGGGGATTAGCCATCTCCCTCTATTTAACCACCATTCTCACGACCTTGTTTTCAGGCGTAGTAATGGCCCCCGAGCTTGTCCCGCTTGTCGAAGCAGCAACCACCCAGTCTGAAATCTTTCAGATTATGATTTCAAACTTATGGCGCGGCTGGCCCTACTCACTGGCGATCATGACCATCTTAACCGCGCACGAGATGGGTCACTTTATCGCTGCAAAAATACACAAAGTACCTGCCAGCCTTCCCTTTTTTATCCCGATGCCCTTACCCGGTATCGGCACGATGGGGGCGGTTATTTTCCAGCGTGGTCCCACGCGCAACATCCGCGCACAGTTCGACATCGGTGCGGCCGGTCCTTTGGCAGGATTAGTCTTTGCGATCCCCATTTTGATCTATGGGTTAGCCACGTCTGAAGTTGGCCCATTGCCCGAAGATATGACTGGATTGGTCATGGAAGGCAACTCTGCCATTTACAGCACGCTAAAAATTCTCGTTTTTGGGGAGTTTTTACCAACAGCAACCCATGATGTGCAGCTCAACATGGTGGCATGGGCCGGTTGGGTCGGCCTGCTCGTCACCGCTCTAAATTTAATCCCGGTATCCCCTCTCGATGGCGGCCGGGTGTTACAGGTTATTCAGGGTGAAGAGTTTATGCGGGCCATTTTTTGGCCCATCATCATGGGCTTAGTGGTCATGGGAGTCGTTTTACGTGCAGACATTTGGCTGGTATGGGCCATTATGCTCTACATGTTTGGCAATCGGTACGAGACGCCATTAGACACCGTTACCCCGCTTGATGACAGACGCAAATTTTTGGCTTGGTTTACCTTCGTTATGTTTTTGCTCCTCTTTGTGCCTGCCCCCCTCACAATATTTTAGACCCTAGAAATAAAAACAGCTCCCCTGAAAAGGAGAGCTGCGAACAATAAAAACAAGTTGTCCCGCCTGTGAATGATGAAGGGCTATGATGGTGGAACAATGCGCCAGGTAGAGTATGATGAAATGCTATGATGACCTGACCGTGGTGTGTTGAATCTGCAGTGATTGACCCTTGGCTTCGATGAATAATCGCAACGGTTTGGCTTTACGCCTAATTGCATGCTAAACGGGAGACAAAAGTATCGCGATTTGCAGAGAAAACTTGTTTGTTAATGCGAATTAATAGTAAAAAAAAGGGGGACCTAAGTATATGCGTAAAAATACGTAACCCCTTTTCAGAGCGCTTTTACTCGAGAGAATCACCCATTTTGTGCTAACTCGACGTACTCTTTGCGAATCGCTTCAGAATCTGAAACTCCCAACTCTGCCAGCATCTGCCCGATCAAATCAGCTTTGCGAATCGCATCTGCATGTGACCATGTTCTTGACTTGATTTCTAAAAACCAACCCTCAGTTTCAGGCTTTAACACTTGGTCTAAATTGATCGCAAAATCGTTCTCCTGATAGGTCACCCGCCAGCGACGGCGCTCCTTATTTACCTCAATCTCTTGATCGGGAGTGAAGTATTCTCTATAAAAGCGAAGGGATCGGGTAGCAGGAGCCATAAAGCGGGTCCGAGACAACATCACAGAATTTTGTAGCTCATCCAGCTGTGTAACACCCAACAGGGTCAAGCGTGACCGAGATGATTCCACTTGGTTATCTTCCCCCAGATAGTGATCTTCACGGAAACGCAGCCGGGCGGCGTCTGGATTCGCATCGTCAAACATAAAATAGGTATCAAACTGACGATAGCGCGTTTGCTTTGTAATCGTAAATGGCTCCCCTTTTAGCTTTTCGATGATGGGGTCTGCGGCCTGAAGTGGGATTTTGATTTGTGTTTCATAAGCTTCTTCTTGCTCAACCGCTTCAAGAATAATCAGTTTGTTGTATGGGCTCGATTCACGACGCAAAACAAAAGCGTCGATCTCGGCCGCAACTTCGGCCGCTTTTGCCATTGCGGTTGGCTCATCAATCGTTTGCAACGCACGATCTTGCAACAACCAGCGGCCGTGAATCATCACGTTCACCACATCTGTGCTTTTAGCCGCATAGACCAGCCGCGAATAGACGTTTTCAGGATTGTTTGAAAAGTGAGGCCAGTTGTGAACCCCATCCAGCCTGATGCTGATTAGATCGGCCAGCTTGCCGGGTTCAAGACTGCCGATTTTATCAGCCATGTGAACCGCCTTTGCCCCACCAATGGTTGCCAATTCTAACGCCTGTCGTGCGGGCAAATCTGTCGGATTATGACGCACAACCTTCGCCAGTAAAGCGGCCAAACGAACCTCTTCAAACATATCAAGATCGTTGTTGCTGGCCGGTCCATCCGTCCCGATCCCCACATTGCACCCCACCTCCAACATCTCTGGCACAGGAGCGATGCCGCTCGAAAGCTTCAGGTTGCTGGATGGGTTATGAGCGATCCCTGAACCGTGCTTTTTGAGTACGCGCATCTCTTGGCGGTTGATGTGGCAACAATGAGCCGCCAGCAGTTTTGTCTCTAAAATCCCATTTTGTTCGTTCCACAATACCGGTGTGGTGTCATTTTGCTCACGGCAATTTTCAACCTCTAACAGGGTTTCAGAAATATGTGTATGAACGGGGACATCAAATTCAAGTGCCAGTTTGGCACAGGCTTGTAAAAGCTCTGGGGTTGCGGTGTACCATGCATGGGGAGACACGGCCGGTTGGATCAGTTCATGGCCGTTCCACTCTTCTAAAAACGCCCGGCAAAATTTGATCCCAGCCTCCCAAGAGGGTGAGTCTGGGGTTGGGAACATAAGGACCGTTTGCCCAAGCAAGGCACGCATGCCGATCTCGGCCGTTGTTTTGGCGACCGCAGGTTCGTGATAATACATATCAGCAAACGTTGTAATACCAGATCGGATCATTTCGGCACACGCCAGCTGAGTGCCTAAACTAACAAATTCTGGGGTTACAAATTCACGCTCAAGCGGCATAAGGTAGCCGAGCCAAACGTCTAAACGCAAATCGTCGTTTAAGCCGCGCAAAAGGGTCATGGCCGCATGTGTATGTGCATTGACCATACCCGGCATCACAATTTGATCGCGGCAGTCTGCAGTCTCGACCGCGCTATATTTAGCCTGCATCTCGGCCGCTGGGCCAAGGTCCAAAATCTCAGCACCATCCACCACTACAATCCCATCCTGAATTAAATCAAAGGATGCGTTCATTGTGATCACGGTCCCCGCATGAATAAATCTATCGACTTGTTTCATTGATCCTCTCTTTTTTCGGTAGCAAAAAACGGTTTACAAAAGTACTCCCAAGCTGCAGGCTCCCTATCATTATTATTTGACCGTTAGCAGACCTATTCAGCGGCCGGTTCGTCTGCATCAGGCGCGTCTTCTTCAGGTTCAGGTTCAGGTTCGGCCGGTTTGTTGCGTTCAGCCATCGCCCTTTCATACTCTTCGGCCGAGATCAATTCTCCCCCATCCAAATCAGACGAGGTCACATTGTAACTCCCATCAAAGCGAATCTCAGCTTGGATACGGCTAAAATAACGACTGTCTACAATCGTTTTATGCCACACATATCCACCACCATCGTTATTTAGATCATGGGTAGGATTAATCCTAACTTTTGTAACAGCGTCTGCGGCCCGTTTGCTGCGAAAATGCAGATAAATTCCATTATCTTGATATGCTTGCTTTCCCCCGCCAAATAATCTCTTTAAAAATCCCATTCCGAATTATACTCCTCTAGGCTCAGACTTAATCATCTCGAATAGCTTTTCATATTTCTGAACTATTTTATCCCACACATAATTGTCTAAAACAAACTGGCGGCCGTTTTCCCCCAATCTGCTCTGCAACTCTTTATCTTGGGTGATGGTTTCCACCATGCGGCTAAACTCATCAAAGGTTCGATAATACATGCCCCCCTGACTCCGTTGTGTTTGTTCCACCGTTACGCTGCATTCCGCGTTGACCATAACCGGGGTTTTGACCAACCATGCCTCCAAAATAATAATCGACAAGCTCTCCCATTTTGACGGCAAAATCAATATTTCGGCCGCAGCCAGCCCATCAAATTTATCTTGCTCGGTCACAAAACCGGTTGTGATAATGTCCGGCCGATCAGGAACCGGAGAATTTCCACGCCCCATTAGCACCAGCGACAGCTCACTCGGATGGGTGTCTTTGTACCGAATAAAGTCTTGAATAAGCTGATCAACCCCTTTTTCCGCAACAAGCCGTCCCAAATAGGTAATAAACGGCCCCTGCACCCCAAACTTCTCACGAAATCGTTCGGCCGAATAATCTTCCGGTTCATCTACACCCATCGCCACAATGTCTGATGGGATATGCCAATTACCGGTGAGCCGTTCAACAAATTTGCGCTCGGCCGTCACGTTATAGGCGATGGCGCGTGGCTGGCTAAACAACAGTCTAAAGATGGGTAGTTGCAGATGTCGTTGCTCGTGTGCTTCGGGGACCAAAATCGCTTTGTGTTTGACCAGCGGCATCCCGAACACCGCATGAGCATATTCGTATGTAAAAAAGATAAAGAAATCAAATTCCGGCTCGGCCCGCTCAATCCGTTTGAACAGCTGTGGGCTGGCTGGCCCCACGCGCCACATCCAATTATATTGCAGATCAAGCGCATAGCTTTTTTGAAACAGCTCATGTTCGGTGATTGTGTTGGGCAATTCTCGTTCTTGTACAACCGGAAACCGAGTAACTCGCACCCCATTAATGCGGCTAGTCCCGGCCGGAAATTCGTTTTTCCAACTTAAATAATCCCGAGCACATGTTGTGAAAACATCTACATCTGCAATAGACAGCAAATGTTCTGCAATCGAGCGAGCATGCATCTCAGCCCCGCCACTCACATCTTCCCCATATCTTTGAACCACAATAGCGACTCGATAACGTTTTTTGGTCAAATTAAATACAATCCTGATCCTAAGGAACGTGATTTAAGTTAATGTCCCAACTAAAAAGCGGTTCCTGCCCAACTGAAGGTTAAATCACAGGAAATCAATTTGCAGATGGGATAATTATTTAAACTTCAGTCCTAAATGGTTAATAACCCTATCATCCTAGAAAAATCAAATAAAAATCTTTTGAAGTTGACGAGCTTGCCAGTATCATAACGGTGTAACTCTTTTGAATCTACTTTCTCTAAAATTAGGTTCAATGCAAAGGAAAATGATTAAACCGGATTATCGGTACCAAATTATTAACCCTTCACGAAAGATTTGCACCA
Source organism: Chloroflexota bacterium (assembly GCA_020628815.1). Classification (GTDB taxonomy): domain Bacteria; phylum Chloroflexota; class Anaerolineae; order Promineifilales; family Promineifilaceae; genus WTJY01. The sequence continues at coordinate 19,960 of JAHDEN010000056.1, forward strand.
AGTTAGTCAACCCACAGACTACAATAGGTCGTTAATGAACAGACAATAAATAACTGTCCCAAAACAGCTTCTGTTCTGACCCAGCTAAATATTAATTCTGGGACAACCGTATAATATTTAGCCCTAACCATAAAATTTTGTTGTAAATCATCCCCACCAACGATTTAAACTGAATTTGTTTTTTCGCAAAACTGTTGCTTGCGCACTAAAAATTGGTTTAGGATGTCCTTCTAACAGTCACTATTTTGCACTTTTTATAACCCACGTGGATCATAAATCAGCTGAAAATCGGCCATGAAAAGGTTGATCTTCATGATTTGATTTTATAGTTTACAAAAAGCTATTCTGAATGACCCACATCACACCATACTTATCATGGATAACATAAAAGATTTTTACGGCCCAAATGCTGGTTGGCTTTGGGACCAATACGAAAAATATAAAGCAGACCCCAGCTCAGTTGCAGAGAGCACGCGTGAACTTTTCTCTAAATGGACCCCGGCCGAGGTTGGATCAAACGGATCAGCCCCGATTTATTCAAATGGGTCGGCCCCTGTACAAGCCTTAGCCAACGGCATTTTGGACGACCAACTTCACTTAGCCATGGGGGTGGCGAACTATGCACAAGCGATTCGTGAATACGGCCATTTAGGCGCACAGTCAAATCCCCTGTATCCACCCCCAAACGATCCCTCTTTAGACCCAACTTATCACGGTTTATCTGAATCGATCCTTGAATCCTTACCGGCAACTCTAGTCCGTGGCCCTATTGGAGAACGTACGGGGAATGCGGCCGAGGCGATTCAAGAGCTAAAAAATATTTACACCAGCGGTATCGGCTATGACTATGACCATCTTACAGATCCGATGGAGCGTGGCTGGCTACGGGCTGCGGCCGAAACCCAACAGTTCCGCCCCCGCTTCGATTCAACCGGAGAAAATGCGATCAACTTGCTCAAGCGGCTGATTAAGGTCGAAGGGTTTGAGCAATTTCTGCACAAAACATTTGTCGGCAAAAAGCGCTTTTCGATCGAAGGCTTGGACATCATGGTCCCTGTCCTTGATGAAATCATCCGCGTTTCTTTAAATTACAACATTTCTGAAATTATTATCGGCATGGCTCACCGGGGCCGTTTGAACGTTTTGGCCCATGTGCTCAACAAAGATTACAAAGAGATCTTCCGTGAGTTCAAAGAGCCCTTGGCAGATGCCAACACGGCCGCCAGCGGCTATTTGGGCAGCACGGGTGACGTAAAATATCACAAAGGGGCTGATCGGTTGATCGGGGACATGCGGGTTAAAATCGCACCTAACCCCAGCCATTTAGAACATGTAAACCCGATTGTTGAGGGGATGGCTCGCGCAGCCGCCACCGAAACTGACAAGCCCGGCCGGCCGGTGTTTGATCACCACGCCACCTTACCCATTCAAATTCATGGGGATGCGGCGTTTTCGGGCCAGGGCATCGTGGCCGAAACCCTCAACTTTTCAGACCTATTGGGGTATGAGAATGGTGGAACGGTTCACATTATCGCCAACAACCAGATCGGATTTACAACCAATCCGGTAGACTCTCGCAGTACGCGCTACTCAAGTGACTTGGCCAAAGGGTTCAAAATCCCGATTGTGCATGTGAATGCCAACGATCCAATCGCCTGTTTAGAAGTAGCCTGTTTGGCGGCCGAATATCGGAACAACTTCAACAAAGACTTTTTAATCGACCTAATCGGCTATCGTCGTCATGGTCACAACGAAGGAGATGAGCCACGCTTTACCCAACCAAAAATGTATGAAGGTGTTGATCAATTGCCCCCCGTGCGCAAGTTCTGGGAAGCAACGCTGATTGAACGGAACATTTTGACGGCCGATCAAAGCGAAGAGCTGTGGCAAGAAAACTTTGCCAAGCTTCAGGCTGAGTTTGATAAAGTTGACCTCGAAAAACCAAGTCCCGATGCGGATGATGAAATTCATCACATCGAAGCTGGCATTGCGGGCAAGACTGAAACAAAAGTGGCTGAATCTCGCTTGCGCCAATTGCACAAGGCGCTAACCGACCTGCCAGAATCATTTACCCCACACCCCCGCATGGTGCGGGTCATCAAACGGCGTCAAAATGCGCTCAAAGACCCCAGTGCCAAAACGGTTGATTGGGGCTTGGCCGAGAATCTGGCGTTTTCAACCATTTTGTCTGATGGCATCCCGATCCGTCTAACGGGCGAGGATGTGAAACGTGGGACGTTCAGCCATCGCCACGCGGTTTATTTTGATGCCAAAACGGGTGATGAATATGCGCCGCTTGAAACATTGCCACAAGCTGAAGCCTCGTTCGAGATTCACAACTCCCCTCTAACCGAAAATGCGATGATCGGATTTGAGTTTGGCTACAACATTGAAAAGCCCGGCTGCTTGGTGATTTGGGAAGCGCAGTTTGGTGACTTTGTAAACGGCGCACAGGCGATCTTAGATGAGTATGTCAGCTCCGGCCGAGCCAAATGGAACATGGCTCCGTCACTGGTTCTGCTCCTACCACACGGCTACGAAGGCTCCGGCCCTGATCATTCATCGGCCCGCCTTGAACGCTTTTTGCAAATGACGGCCGAGAAAAATATGCGCATCGTCAACTGCACCACGGCGGCTCAGTATTATCATCTGATCCGCCGCCAAGCGCTTTTGCTAGAAAAAGATCCGTTGCCGCTCATCGTCATGTCGCCAAAGAGCTTGTTACGCCATCCAAGCGCAGGATCTTCATTGGATGAGATCGCCAACGGCCGATTTGAGCCGGTAATCGATGATCCAGACATCGATCCAAAGAAAGTCAAACGACTCATCTTGTGTAGTGGCAAAGTCTATATCGATCTTGTCTCAAGCGACTTACGTCAACAGACCGACAACGTGGCTATCGCCCGCATCGAGCAGCTTTACCCCTATCCGAAAAAACAAATATTGGCCCTGTATGATCGGTATCCAAACTTAGAGCAACTGGTATGGTTGCAAGAAGAACCGCGCAACATGGGTGCGTGGCGCTTTATGCAACCCCGCTTAGCAGATAATTTGCCGCCAATGGCAGGCCGCAAAACGAAAAAAGTTGATTTCCACTACATCGGCCGTCGCCGGTATGCAGCCCCAGCAGAAGGGTTTTCGACTTGGCACAAAGTAACCCAGAATCAAATTGTGGAACAAGCATTTGATCTTGATTATGTTGACCAAGTTTTGCAGGAAAAACGAAAGGTTTAACTTTTCTCCCCACCAATCTTAAATAAATTTACGACCGTAACAGACCGGAGTATCCGTATGACAACCGAAGTAAGAGTCCCAGAATTGGGTGAATCAGTAATCGAAGCCACGATCTCTACGTGGATGGTAAAAGTAGGAGATGCAGTTAATGCAGGCGATGTGTTGGTTGAATTAGAAACCGACAAAGTAAGCCTTGAAGTTGAAGCCCCTGTAGCTGGCGTGATCGCTAATTTAGCGGCCGAAGAAGGAGCCGATGTCACGATTGGAGACATCATTGCTGAAATTAGCGGTGATGGCACTGCTCCGGCCGCGGCCCCTGCTGCCCCTGCGGCAGAGCCAACCCCAACGCCAACTCCGGCCGCCCCAGCACCAGTAGCCACCCCTGCCCCGGCTGCACCAAGCAGTGCGGGTGCCAATGCAACGCCGGTAGCGGCCCGCATGGCCCAGGCAGAAGGTGTAGCCCTAGAATCTGTGTCAGGCACCGGCGCAGGTGGCAAAGTCACCAAACAAGATGTAGCAGCCCACTTGCAAGGGGGCTCAGCTCCGGCCGCGGCACCAGCGCCAACCCCAGCACCGGCCGCCCCTGCACCCGCATCGGCCCCGGTCATGAAACTATTTGCAGATGATCGTGGGGAAGAGCGAGTCAAAATGTCTCGTCGTCGTCGGACTATTGCCAAACGCTTGGTTGAGGTACAACAGACGGCCGCAATGCTCACCACCTTCAACGAGATTGATATGGGCAACGTCATGGATCTGCGCAAAGAGCGGAAGGCCGCCTTTGAGGAGCGGACCGGTACCCGCCTTGGCTTCATGTCTTTCTTTGTGAAAGCTTGTGTGGCCGCACTTAAAAAGTTCCCGCGCATCAATGCTGAAATTGATGGGGACGAGATGGTGCTCAAAAATTACTATGATATCGGTATCGCAGTAGGTGCAGAAGAAGGATTGGTTGTGCCCGTAGTACGCAACTGTGACAAACTTAGCTTCGCAGGTATCGAGTCTGAAATTCGGTCTCTGGGCAAACGGGCTCGTGATAACGATCTAGCGATTGAAGACATGGTCGGCGGTACATTTACGATTACCAATGGTGGTGTATTTGGCTCGCTTTTAAGTACGCCGATTCTAAACGCACCGCAGGTTGGCATTTTGGGGATGCACGCCATCAACGAAAAACCGGTTGTGGTTGACGGTGAAATTGTCATCCGGCCGATTATGATGGTGGCGCTCAGCTACGATCACCGCATTGTGGACGGTGCCGAAGCGGTTCGGTTCCTCTACTTGGTAAAAGAGCTAATCGAAGATCCAGAATTGTTGCTACTTGAAGGCTAATTTCCAAAGATCAGCCGATTAGCTGGAATTGAACGATTGCACAACTTTCGTTCCACATTCCATCAATCCAAGATAAACTAAGGGGCGCAGAAATTTAGGTTTCTGCGCCTTTTTTGTATTTAGCCCACAAAAATATGAAACGATATTTAATTAGCGGCGGCGCCGGATTTATCGGCTCCGCATTAGCAAACCAACTGGCAACGGCCGGGCACGAAGTGCGTGTCATCGATGACTTAACCACGGGCAATCGTGACTCGCTTCTGCCCAGCATCCACTTTACACGCGGTGACGTGCAGGATGTGTCCCGCCTCTGGTCCCTGCTCCAAGATGTCGATTGTGTCTACCATTTGGCCGCTCGCGTCTCTGTGGCCGAGTCGATTTTGTACCCCGGCGATTACAATCGCATCAACACCGGCGGCGCCGTTAGCCTGATGGAAGCGATGCGAGATGCAGGGGTTTCCCGTGTTGTGCTGGCTTCGTCTGGAGCGGTGTACGGCACCCAAAGCCAGCAGCCGGTGCAAGAATCAACCGTGCTCAACCCAGATTCCCCTTATGCGGTCAGCAAACTGGCGGCCGAAACCTACATCCATACGATCGGCCGTTTATGGGGTATTGAAACGGTATCGCTCCGGATTTTTAATGCATATGGGCCGGGCCAACCGCTGCCGGTTTCACACGCTCCGGTTGTTTCTCGCTTCCTGCGGCAGGCGGTCACGGGGGGATCAGTTGTGCTTTACGGCGGCGGCCAGCAGGTCCGTGACTTTGTCTTTTTGTCAGATGTGGTTGACTCATTGGTCCAAGCGGCCGAAGCCCCCAATGTGAACCGAGAAGTGATTAACATCGGCTCGGGCAACGGCACGAGTATTGCCCAACTGGTTGATCAGATGGAGTCTGTTATCAACAAAAAAATCAATCGAATCATCAACGCAGAGCGTACAACCGGGGTTAAAACTTTAATTGGTGACATTTCGAAAGCGACTCAAATGCTAGGCTATCGGCCGAAGGTCTCTTTAGCTCAAGGGCTTGAACGCATGGCTCAAGAAGATAATCGGTTTAAGTTGAAATAAAAAAGCGGGTTTTGATTTTCATCAAAACCCGCTTTTTTGCGGTGTGCCCAAGAGAGGACTCGAACCTCCACGCCATTACTGGCACAGGCCCTCAACCTGCCGCGTATGCCATTCCGCCACTTGGGCAACAGCCCCAAGCTAAAAGATATTACTTGGGGTAAGGGATGAAAATTATAGCCACTCGGAATTTGATGTCAACAGCCATTTTGAGTTCTTTACGCTACTAAATTTCTGAAACGACAATTATTCAGCTGGCCGCAAAATTCAACGTTCCACGCAACACGTTCAACATTACCATGAGGTACAATTACCCCCATGTTTGAAAAAGAAACATCTAATGGCATTCGCTATTTTAAATTCGAGACATTTCCTCGTGAGCTACAACATGGTGTTCTCTCCCGTCAGGGGGGCGTTAGTCAGCCCCCGTTTGACTCGCTGAACTTGAGCAGTTCGGTGCCAGACAAAGAAGATGCGTACACTGAAAATCGCCGGTTGGCCTATGCTGAATTCGGCCGCACAACAGACACCTTGGTACACGCTCACCTCATCCATGAAAACCATGTGGCACGGGTAACAAAAGATAATCAAGGGGAAGTTATTCCATACGTAGATGCCCTAGTCACCAATGATCCAGGCTGTGGCTTAACCATGAACTACGCAGACTGCGCCCCTGTTTTATTGGTTGATCCGGTTAACCATGCGATTGGGCTGGGACATGCAGGTTGGGGAGGCACCGTTTTAGACGTGCCGGGAGCGATGGTCACAGCTATGCAAGCTGCGTTTGACAGCGATCCGGCCGAACTTTTAGCCGCCGTGGGGCCATGTATTGGCCCAAGCGTGTACGAAGTGGGTCAAAATGTGATTGATGCGGTCAACGAAGCGTTCCCGGATCATGCAGATGAGCTATTGATCCCACAACCCAATGGACCACGCCCCCACTTTGATCTGCCCAAAGCCAACAAAATTAATTTTCAGCGGGCGGGGGTCAAACATATAGAACTCTCGGGCATTTGCACCGGCAGCCGCACCGATCTCTTTTTCTCTCATCGGGTAGAGAAAGGTAAAACCGGCCGGTTTGGTGTTGTCATGATTCTGGGAGAGAAATAAACACAAAGATGAAAGGATCAAGGATAAAATAATGCCGATTGAGCGACTGTTTTTCAATAACACAAACGGGGAAAAGATTGGAGCAAGGCTTGATACACCCAACGATGGAATCAAAGCTTATGCGCTTTTTGCGCACTGCTTCACCTGCCATAAAAATCTGAATGCGGTCAAAAATATAAGCTCGGCTTTGAACCAATCGGGCATCGCGGTTCTGCGTTTTGATTTTACCGGCTTGGGTGAAAGTGAAGGGGATTTTGCTGACACCAATTTCTCATCAAACGTAGATGATTTAATTTCGGCCGCCAGCTTTTTAGAAGCAGAGTATGAGGCACCTAAACTACTAATTGGGCATTCGCTTGGCGGGGCGGCCGTGCTGATGGCCGCCACACAGCTGCCCCGAGTGCAGGCGGTTGTGACCATTGGCGCACCGTGCAATCCAGATCACGTAACCCACATGCTGCAATCATCCATCCCAGAAATTGAAGCCCAAGGCAAAGCGGATGTGGTGTTGGCCGGCCGACCATTTACCATTAAAAAACAGTTTTTAGACGATTTGGCTGAGCAAAAAATGACCGAAGTGATCCGGTCGATCAAACGGCCGCTGCTCGTGTGCCATTCTCCCATCGATAATACGGTTGGGGTTGATAACGCCGGTCACATTTTTAGCAGTGCGCTCCATCCCAAAAGCTTTTTATCGCTCGACACGGCCGATCATTTACTCACAAAAGCGGCCGATGCTCGGTATGCAGGCGGCATGATCGCAGCGTGGGCCCAACCCTATCTCGATTAGCTTTGCGGGGCGGTCTATTCAATGGGAGCTTGTTCAATGAAAGAAGGGAAAGAAGGCACTAAATTCCCTTTTATCTTCAACTTAATTCCGTTAAACTTTTAAACTAGAGTTGGCTGGATGATCGCGGGGTTAATTTTTTAACTTTGAGGAAAGTCCGCACTCCGCAGGGCAAGGTGCCGGCTAACGGCCGGACGGGGTAACCCGATGGCAAGTGCAACAGAGAAGTGTATTGTGGTTCAGCCCATGGTTGAACGGCGAGCGTGAAACGGTGGTGTAAGAGACCACCAGCAGAGGCAGTAATGTCTCTGGCTAGGCAAACCCCACCTGGAGCAAGGTCAAGCAGAATGTCGTCTGGTCCGCCAGACATGAGTGGCTCGTTCAATTGGCATTCGGGTAGACTGCACGAGGCGCCCGGTAACGGTCGTCCCAGATAGATGGTCATCGGCCAAAAAGTTTTTAACTTTTCGGCTTTACAGAATGCGGCTTACAGGCCGACTCTAGCGATTTTTTTTATAAGACTAGACTGGTATCAAAAACCAGTCTGGTTTAGAAAAACGATGAAATTTGTCGAAGAATTAATCAGAAAAGCACAGCGCAAAGGTGAATTTAAAGACCTTGAAAAAGAAGGGGAACGGATTGAGCTGGATGAGAATCCATACACGGCCGAGAACCGCTTGGCCCACGGTATTCTGAAAAACGCCGGTTACAAACCACGCTTCCTTGATCATCAACAAAATTTAAAGAATCAAATAAACGAAAGTCGCGAAATTTTAAAAAAAGGGGCGGCAAACTGGACCGGAACCGAATGGAGCAAAATCCGTTGGAATCAGGCTGTGACCCAATTTAGAGAAAAAGTTGTGGGACTCAACAAACAGATTCGTGACTACAATCTAAAAGCCCCAAACGAGCAATTTTTCCTCATTCCTGTTGATGCCGAGCGCGAGATAAAGAAATTTTCTCCTGAAAAAAATGGTGGTTCGTAAAGATATTACGGTCAAACGAAAGGGCGCCCACAGCCTGTGCAACCGTGCAATCCTATTTTCTTTCATACTCAGCTGGGCCATTCTTTTTTCAGGATGTGATCTGATCGATCCGGTATTGCCTGCGATAGAGCCACCTGTCGCCACAGTCACCCCGTTTCCGACAGCTACGGCTGATCCATCAGGCAGTTTCATCGCCTATCTAAGCACTGATTTCGGGGTTGCGCTGCGCCATCCCCCCAACTGGATTGTAAATGAAGACGAGGTGTTGAAGGTGGCTTCAACGGCCGACCTACTCACCCGCTCTCGGCTTGATGAGTCAGGGGCACTGTTAGAAATCGAGCTCGCCCCAGAAACTTTGATTGAGCGGGATGATTTAGCCGGGCCACTGCGTAATTTTGTGATCGATTCGGGCGACTACAAAGTAATCGATGAATCGAGCAACATGTTGCTTGGAGGACAACCGGCCGCGATTGTAACCGCGCTCATCAACGATGAAACGGGGCAAGAAATCACCACAATCTTTGCGGTAATTAAAAGCAATCGAGCCGGAATACTTGTGACAGGCAAAACGGCAAATCCTGACAGAAACGAAGCACTGTTACGCGGCATGGTCGGCACACTGATTGTGTCTCGGCCGGAGCCAACCCCTGCACCACCCACCCTAACACCACGGCCGCCTGGTACGGGTATCACCGATTTGAGCATTGTTGGGGACGAGACGGGGGAAGAAGGAGAGGAAGGGGAAGAAGCAGCAGGGACTACCAGCCAACCGGCCGAAACCGGCAGTATGGGGATCCCGGCCGGACTTTTGCAATTCCAAGCCAGTAACGGCAGTTTTTCCCTCGGTTACCCAAGCAACTGGCTTGTCAAAGATGATGGGGAGGCGATTGTGTTCGCATCGAGCCAAGCACTTTTAGATGACAACAAATTTGAATCAGGTGCTTCGATTTTGGTGTTCCCTCAGACCCTTGCGACACCCGAAGAGCCAGACCCGGTACAGCTGCTTGAAGACTTTATTTCTCAGTTCGCCATTTATGATGCACTGGAGCTTGTTGTGCCACCCCGGCCGGTGACGATTGGTGGACAACCGGCCGCAACGGCTCAGTATGATGTGGTCTTTCAACGGTATCCGATTTTGGTTGATTATTATGTGGTGGTCAACGGGCAAAATGTGGTGATCATGGTTAACCTAATCACCTCGAGCGAATTTGAGGGGCTAAAACCGGTGACTGACAATATCGCTTCGACGATCACGGTGAACCCATAATTATTCAGCACATGAAAATTTTGGCCGTAGGAGTTTGAGTTTATGCAATGCACAGGCATTGGTATCAACTTAAACAGATTCATTGAGAAATTGTCTATGCCAAATTTGATTAAGTGATGCAGGGGTGCCCCTTGTGGGCACCCAAATTGACGCCATGCTGTACCTCAGGGCACCCACGAGGGCATCTGCCCCAACTAATGTATTGTTACAACATCTCAAGACATCAAATTTGTTTGTTATATGGGCGAGCCATCGCTTCAGATGAGCGTGACAATCAAAGATTGCCCCTTTCATCTGGCGATGACTAGCCCCTCCGATTTAATATCAGTTGTAGAGGCTAGTCATTCGGGGAAAAACTTGGATATTAAAATCAATTTTACCGAATGGCTCGCCCCGGATTGGCGATATCTTGCGACTTCTCTAGCCTAAAAGACGTCGGTAAATACAATAGTTGGGACAAAAACTATGAAGGATGCCCCTACAACACGTTTTATGTTGTGGAAATGATGATTTCTACGGCCATTATGACTAATTTTTGCCTTAAGTCGATATCAATGCCGGCCGGTGGCGTAGACCCCTACACAAGTAAAGTCAATTGCCAATTCTCAATCGGCAATTGACAACTCTTGATCTTCTCGAGCAAGAGGCACATACCGCGCAATCGCAATTGCATTGGCGACTGCCGTCACAACAAGCACCGTTGCATAAGCCTGTGGCGGATAAGCCCCATTTGCCCCAACCACAAACGAGCCAATCACAACACCCATGAGCCATTGCAACAAAAAGGTCCCTGCAAAGCCAAACAGATTAATAGCGGTGATCGCTTGCCCCGTGATCGCATCGGGGAACAGCCTGCGCACGTGCGACAAAATTAAAATGTTGAAAGCACCCGCAAAGCCAAACAAAAAGAACATGATGCTGACAACAAACAGCGGCGGCCGAAGTGCCAGAACAACCTGCACCCCGATAAACAACAGGGTCCCGAGCAGCACAACTTTGGGCAGGTGGAGTCGATCTGCGATCCAGCCGGACAAAATAAAGCCCAGGGTCGCCCCGACTCCCACAAAAAGCAAAATGTTCCCCGCTTCAACATCGCTCAGGCCGTATACATCAAATAGATAAGGACCCGCCCACAGCCCTTGAAACGCAAGTCCGGTGCCTGACCCAAATAGTGATACAGGTGCCAAACGCCAAAAGCACGAATCTTTTAAAACTTGCCCTACACCACCCTGCCCTTTTTCAGGCTGGGGCCATTCGACGCCCGGAGGGGTGTTCCGGCCGAACGTCATAATAACCAGCGCAACAACCAGAGTGACACCCGCCATCCCTAAAAAGACGCTGCGCCAGCCGATCTGTCCGTTGAGCCAAGCCAGCGGTGTGGCGGCAAAAAGCGCCCCGGTTGATCCAATCCCCACCAAAAGGCCGGACATGGTGGCAAAGCGTTCGGGTGGGAACCATTGGCTAAACGCTTTAAGCGACCCCATTAGAATTCCGGCCATGCCAATACCGATCAAACCCCGGCCGACTGAGAGCCAGAAAAACGAAGGGGCAACCCCGAAAATGATGCTGCCCAACACCCCAACAACCATAAGCAATGGAGTAACCCAGCGTGGCCCCCAACGATCTAGCCCGATGCCCAGCGGGATTTGGGCGGCCGCAAAAGTGGCAAAAAACAGGCTGGTCATGAGCCCCAACTGTGATGGGGTTAAACTCAAATCTAGAGACAGATCTTCTGAGATAACCGCATTTGCCAACCTGTAAAAATAGGACAGGAAATAGGCACTGGTAAACATCAGAAAGATGGTGATGCGTTTATTCAAGCGTTACCTCCGGCCGTTTTGCGAACGGGGTCAACAGCACAAAAACAGCATAGATGCCGATAAACAGGGTAATGGATGGGGTATAGCTGCCGGTTAAATCAAACAAAGCCCCCATCACAAACGGCCCCAAACTAGACCCGGCAACTTGAGCGGTAAAAATTGATCCCCTAATTTTGCCCAGATGCTCTCGGCCGAAGTATCTGGCCCAGAGCGGCCCTACCACTCCGTTGTAAAGTGAGCCAACAATCCCATAAAAAATCGCATAAATGGTCGCCAGCTCGATTGAACCGACGAACAGCAGCAGTATCAGCGCCGCCGTTTGCCCCACCATGCTCACCACGATGAGCCAGCGCAACGGCAGCCGATCAGCCAGCCATCCGGCCGGAAGCTGTGCGATGGCACCGGTTAGCCCAACCATCGCCAACACGCTGACCGTTTGTGCTTCGGTTAACCCTAACTCAACAAACAGAAACAGAGAATTGAAGGCGACGGCGGTTCCGATCATGCTAACCGCAAACATCATCGCGGCGATGATCCAGTAAGCCGGGGTCCGCATCGCCTGTGGCAGGGTGAATTGAAGCCCGGTGAATGTTTCTTGTGATGCGGTGTCAAGATTCGGGGCGGCTGGAATACCGTCTAGCTGTTGTCCCACCTCTTCTGGGCGATTGATATACAAGAACAAAATAAGTGGCAACATGACAGCCACGACGATGCCGCCCAAAATCGGGTAGGTTAAGCGCCATCCTACCAAATTAATGAGCCAGAAAATAAGCGGCGGAGCACCGGCCGAGGCCAGCGAAAAGCCGACCCCCATCACCCCGTTTGCAAACCCTAGATTTTTATCAAACCACATGGCCGCAGTGTTAGACGAGAGCAGGCTAAGCGCCCCTTGGCCAAACATGCGCAAAAACAGAAAAGCGATAAACAGGGTCCAAAACCCACTGACAAAGCCGGTATAAACGCACACCAATCCGAAAATCACAGTCACAATGCCCATGATTCGCTTAATGCCAAAGCGATCCATTTGCGCACCAACATAGGTCATGACCAACGATGCGAGAAACGTACCGAGGGCGTAAGCGCCGGTTTGCTGGGTTCGGGTCAGGTTCAATGCCGTTTCAAACGATGGGGTAAACAGTGATACTCCGGCCGTTTGCCCCGGCATGGTCATTATTCCGCCAATCGTGGCGATGGCGAGCATAACCCAGCCGTAGAAAAATTTCCGGTTTTGATGAATAATTTTTTTCATGCGGGGGGAAATTGTACTGGTTACTTACGGTAAATTACCTGAGAAGATGATACTCTTTTATGCAATTCGCAATCTGAACTCATTTGATCATCAGCATTTATGGAAATCATCGACTTTCACACACATTTAGGCGATATCTTGTTTCATCGAGAAAAATCGCTCATTTGGGAAACAGGCATCCGCAAACGGCCGGACTGGAACGATGTCTACGAACGGTTTAACTGGCCCGAGTGGTCCACGTTCCATCGACTGTTCGGCTCAGTTACCCACCGGCTTAACATTTTGGCCGGTCAAAATCGCAATCGAACCG
>JAHDEN010000057.1 GCA_020628815.1 Chloroflexota bacterium
CAAACTTGGCCGTGTAGTTGTGGGTGATCGTTTCCCCTTTCAGGATGCCTGCATCCGCTAACACGAGCACCCCTGCACAAATGCCTCCGATAACTTTGTTAGCTGTATGAAAATCTCTAATGAGTGATTGGATGCGCTCATCCCCTACAATTTGGTCGGGATTACCGCCCGGCACAAGCAGAGCCGCGTATGCTTCAACATCGACTTCTGCAAACGAAAGTTTAGGTAGGATCTGTAGACCTGAGGCGTCTTGGTGCGTTTTGTCGTTCGTGGTCACCACATCTGCCTGAAACGAGCGGCCGAGGATTTCTATGGCCAGCATCGTTTCAAACGAAATACAGCCAGGATATAGCATGAGGAGGATTTTTTGGTCAGACATAGCTAGAAATTTTAGTTTGGCTCGGCGTCAGCCTTGAGTTGAGGCACTTTCCAAAACTCATACAGCGCCCAGCCGATTACGGCGGGGATTGACAAAAAGACGATGGCACGCACGGTTGTATTCTGAAACGGAAGCCTGTCAAAGAATTGGGCGGTGCCTGTGACGATGAGGGTGATGTACGAGTAGACCATAAACCGGCCGTGCCAGATGAGCCATTGGGAGATTTGCGTGCGCAAAAAGCGAGACAAACATAAACCTGCCAGCGTAAAAAACAGGCTTTGAACACTGATGGCATGAAAGATGTAGAACGAGCCGGTGACTTCGTAAATCCCAAACGAGACGGCCGCCAATGTGATCATGGAAACCGCGTAAACACGGCCCAAAATTGTGTGCCATCTATCCCCTTTGTTGAGCAATAGCACAAATGCGCCTGAAATAATTGCAAGCACACTACTTCCGATATGGATTGGAATGATCATGATTTTTCCTTCTGAACTGGTGTAAGCATTGTCATAAAGGCTAAAGGGGTTTTATCAGAGTTTTCCTGAGATGTCGATTTAAGACGTTTTGTTGGACTTTGCCTTTTCGGTTTGCGAGAATTGGCGCATGGCAAAAATAACGAGACGTGATTTTATTCGGATGAGCAGTGTATTGGGACTTTCTACCGCACTACCGGCCCTGAGCGGGTGCTCGGCCGCAGATGATGAATTTGAAGGAAAAGTGCTGATTATCGGGGCGGGTGCGGCCGGGATGTCGGCCGGATATTTGCTGGCTCAGCGAGGCATCGATTTTGAGATTTTAGAAGCAAATACCGTTTACGGCGGCCGGTTTCGGGTCAACAAAACCTTCACCGATTTTCCCATTCCGCTGGGGGCTGAATGGCTCCACGTTGAACCTGAAATGCTCGATGAAATCATCAATGATGAAACGGTCGAACATGATATTGAACTTATTAGTTATAGTCCTGAAAAAGATGTGGATGCTCATTATGAAGATGGGGAGTACTCAGAAGAGCCATCTCAGGATGGTGATATAAAGTTTATCGGTTCATCATGGTTTGACTTTTATGACGAATACATTGTGCCGAGCATTCGAGAAAAGATTCGGTACAACATTGAAATTGTTGATATTGACTACAGTGGCAACCAAGTTCAGTTAACAGATAAAAACGGGAATGGGTACACGGCCGATAAAGTGGTGATCTCTATCCCGATGAAAATTTTGCAAGACGGGGACGTTGCATTTACCCCAGCCTTACCGCAGGGGAAACAAGATGCACTTGATGAAGCGGTGATCTGGAGCGGTTTTAAAGGCTTCTTTGAATTTTCTGAGCGGTTTTTTCCATCAGCATTATCTTTTGCAGACAGCGGCACGACTGACGGCCAACGGCTGTTTTATGATGCATCACACGGCCAGCAGGGCGATAAACACATCTTAGGCGTTTTTTCTGTTGGTGCTCAAGCTGAACGGTATCAGGCGATGTCGGATGAACAGTTTAAGGCCAGTGTTTTGGGAGAGCTTGATGAGGTTTTTGATGGGATCGCGTCCCAAACTTATATCAAACACATGAGCCAAAACTGGAACAACGAGCCGTTTGCGCGGGCGGCGTACCTAGCTGACTCGTCCCCGCGCTGGATCTCTGATGAGATGGCAACATCGGTTGACAACAAATTGTATTTTGCAGGAACGTCTTACACGAGTTTCTGGGATTGGAGCAGTGTGCACACTGCCGCACGCTCAGCCCGTGAGGCGGTTGATGAGCTAACGGGTCAGGATAATTTGCTGGCGTTTACAGCGTTTATTACCTTTTTGACCGCACGGTAGTCCGAAAATAGCCCACGGCTAAATCAATTCTAAATGACTTGCAGGTAACGTATTAGCCAAATACGTCTATTTTCTGTGGAGGAAAAATGAAAAAAACAGTTTTTACGTTAACAATGATTGCCTTAACACTCATGGCCTGCTTTGGTGGGGGTGGCGGTGGGGGTGTGCCCGAAGTTGCAAGCACCGATGATCTTTCGGCCTGTACCACGGCCGGGATCGCCGAGCAATCGGCCGACGGTGAGGTGGAAGCGCTGCGTCAAGCGATGGTTGATTTTCGGGCATCTTTGTCTGATGAGCTTTTGGCACAGGCGCAAAACTGCTTGGACAGCGAGCGTTTTTATCTGTGGCACAACACCCCGGCCAACGGAACCCGCCATGGGATTACCTACGGAGATTTGAGCGCTGAGCAACTCGATCTGTTTCAACTATTGCTTCAGCAATTTTTAAGCAGTGATGGGTATCAAAAACTGGATGAGATTACCTTTTTGGCCGAAGGGCTTTTAAGCGAAGATCGAGAAGCGGTGTGGTCACCCGATTACTATTCGATCGATATGTTTGGTGATCCGGACAACACAGGCTCGTGGGGATTCCAAGTTGATGGGCATCATGCGGTTTTGAACTTTTTAGTTCATGGTGACGCTGTTTCAATCGTACCGGCCTTTTGGGCCTCTGAACCCGCTATTGGGTCGTACAACGGCGTCGATTTTGATGTGTTCGCTGCCGAGCGTACCGCCGCATTTGCCCTGCGGGGTGGGCTGTCTGATGGGGAGTTGGCGGCCGCTACGTTAACCGGAGGCGAGGCAACGTTGCAGGTGGGCCCGGCCGACCGAAACGGAGAGCCTGATCCATTTATCGGTGAGTATGATTACTCCGGTTTTGAGACGGGGCTGAAATACAGCGACATGTCGGTCGAAACACAGGCAAATGTTGAAGCCCTAATGAAAGTGTTCGTCTACAACCTCTCAACCCCATTTGCAGACGTTTGGTGGAGCGATATCGAAAGCAATATCGACGATACCTACTTTGTCTGGATCAGCGAAGTTGATGAGCCAACTGAATTCTCGTTTATCTATTTTCGGATTTACAACCCACACGTCTGGATCGAATATAACGTTGAGAACTCGGTGGGTGGCGGTGTTGAGGATGGAAATCACGTTCACTCGATTACCCGCGTGCCATCAACGTCAGGAGGCGGTGACTACGGCATTTTTGCAAAGGCCATCAATGAAAATGGACCCAGCACCCTACTTGAGCATTACGCTGAATCTGACCACCATGCATACGAAGAGGCAAATTTAGATTATGTCTTGACTGAGGTGGCAGACCACGGTCATCATCACGGAAATTAATCTTGGGGATTTAATAGCCTATAACGGGTAAACTTCCATTCTCATGACAGATAAATCAGGAGAGAACTGAATGAGTATTAGTTTTAGGATAGCCACGGCCGATGATTTACCAGCCCTGATCGGCATGTTGGCCGATGACCATTTGGGAGCCGAGCGGGAAGATTTTTCTGACCCAATCAACCCGGCTTACGTGAATGCGTTTAACCAGATTGAAGCGGACCCCAATAATGATATTGTTGTTGGGGTCTTGGACGGCAAAGTGGTTGGCACACTTCAAATGACGATGATTCCCAATCTTAGTTTCCAGGGCTCTACCCGCTGTATCGTGCAGGCGGTCCGCATTTCAAGCGAGTTGCGCGGGCAAGGGTTGGGTAGCCAATTGATGGACTGGTCGGTTGATCGGGCGCGTGAGCATGGCTGTGTGATGGTTGAGCTGGCATCGAATCTGAAACGGCCGGATGCGATTCGGTTTTACAAAAAATTGGGCTTTGATCCGTCCCATCAAGGGTTTAAACTAATGCTTTAAATTTATGTAGGGGGCGACGCCATCGGATGTAATTTTGACCTTAAAATCCGATGGCTTCGACCCCTGTAATGGTCCTTTATGACAAAAATTAAACCGTGGCAAGAGATGACAAAAGAGCTGGTAGACGTCGCGATGGGGCGAAAACCGGCCGACAGCGTGATAAAAAACGGCCGCTGGGTCAACGTCTACAGTGCAGAAATCATCCCCCAAACAGATGTGGCGATTTTTGGCGGCCGGATCGCCTATGTTGGCCCCAACGCCGACCATGCGATTGGTGATAATACCGAGATCATCGATGCGGTCGACCGGTACTTGGTGCCGGGGCTGTGCGACGGCCACATGCACGTCGAAAGCGGCATGGTCACCGTCACAGAATTTTGTCGTGCCGTGATTCCGCACGGGACCACTAGCATGTTTATCGACCCGCACGAAATCGCCAACGTGTTGGGTCTGCCGGGTGTCAAGCTGATGCACGATGAAGCGGAGACGATGCCGATCAACGTGTATGTACAAATGCCAAGCTGTGTCCCCAGCGCTCCAGGCTTAGAAACACCCGGATCAGAAATTGGCCCGGCCGAAGTGGCTGAGGCGATGGGGTGGCCCAACATCATCGGCTTGGGCGAGATGATGAACTTCCCCGGTATTTTTATGGGGGATGAGAAAATGCACGCCGAAGTTGCGGCGACGATGCAGGCGGGCAAAACGGTGGGAGGTCACTACGCTAGCTTGGATCACGGCCTGCCGTTCCACGGCTATGTGGCAGGTGGTCCGGCCGACGATCACGAAATCACCCGTGTGCAGGATGGGATTGAGCGTGTCCGTCGCGGCATGCGCTCGATGCTCCGTTTGGGGAGCGCATGGTACGACGTCGCCACCCAAATCAAAGCGATTACCGAACAGCGGCTCGACAGCCGGAACTTTATTTTGTGCACAGATGACTGTCATAGTGGCACACTGGTCAACGAGGGGCACATGAATCGGGTGGTGCGCCATGCGATTGCACAAGGGTTGCCTCCGATCACGGCGATCCAGATGGCAACGCTCAACACGGCCCAGCATTTTGGTTTAGAACGTGAGATCGGGAGCATCGCCCCCGGCCGTTTGGCCGACATCATCATCAGTAGCGACATCGCCACCTTGCCGATTGAAACGGTGATGGCCCACGGCAAAATCATATCGCAGAATGGGAACTTAGCGGCCGATCTGCCCGCCTATAGCTATCCAGATTTTGCAGTTGGTACGATTCACTTGGGCAAAGAGATGGTTGCCGCAGATTTTGAGATCCCTGCTCCGGCCGATGCAAAAAGCGTCACGGCCAAAGTAATCGGGGTGGTTGAGAACCAGGCCCCAACCAAAGCGATTACGGCCGAGCTGGCTGTGCAAGATGGCCTCGTGAACTCTGATCCCGCCCAAGATGTGTGCCAAATTGCGCTGGTCGAACGACACAAAGGGACGAGTGCTGTGACCAACGCATTTGTGAATGGTTTTGGCTACAACGTGCCGTGTGCGGTCGCCAGCACCGTGGCGCACGACAGCCATCACATGATCGTGGTCGGCACCAGCCGGGCCGATATGGCTTTGGCTGCCAATCGCTTGGGTGAAGTCGGCGGGGGTGTGGTGGTGTTCAAAGATGGGGTTGAGCTAGCAATGGTTGAACTACCGATTGCGGGCTTGATGTCGGCCGAGCGGGCCGAAACAGTGGCTGCCAAAGCTGACAAAATGGTGGCGGCCATGGCAGACTGCGGATGCACGCTCAACAATGCGTACATGCAGCACAGCCTGCTGGCGCTGGTTGTTATTCCTGAACTCCGTATTTCAGATCTGGGTCTGGTGGATGTGACTCAATTTGAGTTTGTTGAGCTGTTTGAGAAGTAGCTGGTTTTAATTCAATTTCATCTTCTCGCCTCAACAAGATCAGTATTTTGCCAGCAACAAACCAAGCAAAGCCAAAACTTCCGAGAGCAACCGCTTCAGCCCAGTAGAAGAAGTTAATCCCGAAGAATGTTTTCTGCTCTAGGATAAAGCCAGTCACAACCAAAACCAAAATGCATAGCAAAATGACAACTCCGCAAATTACGTAGACAGCTCTGCGGGCGATCGGGTAACGTGAATCCTTTTCACTCATTAGCTTTATTCTTTCGGTTGCTCTTCTCTGAAAGAAAACGAGGCAAAAAATGCTGAGGATTCCGAATAGGGTGCCGGCCGAAATATAGTGAATTGCGCCTGCTACATCTCCCACGCAACCATCACAAGGGGTGGGGAACAGAGCGGTCAAGAAAGCGGCTACTGCCGCTACTTTTGCAAAGAGGGCTTGAATGGGTTCGTGGCCGTTGTAAACAATGAAATAGGCACCTACGATAAAAAGCGTCCCAACAAAAATATCTTGGGCATTTGTGTGATAGGCGGCACTAATCGATGTCAGCTCATCTGTTGAAACGAGCCACACAACAATGGGCAATAAAAATGCGATCAAACCAATAATGACTCGCATTGCTCGATAATCGATATCGACGTTTAGTTGTTGGAATCTAGAATTCATTTGTAATCTCCTTGTCTTGTGTAGGGTATTGGGGGCGATGTATGTAGGGATGTAGGTGTTTTCAGTTTAAGGAAAAATCGATCTGATTGCAACCCCTCAACAATAATTGTGTGATGCTAGCTATCCTTTTGTGCTCCGGCCGGAGCAAGCTCTGGAGCTGTCTTGCCCGACTGGATGTACCCATAAATCACAAAACAGAGCGAGATCAGCTGTTGCCCAGCCAAAATGTAGCTGTTCTGCATAAACATCAGCGCTCCCATGCTGGCGTTCATGACCATGAACAATAGCCAGCCGTTGCGACTGTCTTTGGCCAACAGGTAAGTCCCGCCCAAAAACCCGGCCATTACCCCGGTTTCAAGAACCTGTGTAATGCTGTTGATGCCACCGTGCAGAAAAATGCTGTAGCCAACCCCACCGATAATCAAGAGATAGGCGAAAAACATGGCGAATTTATCGAGTACGGCCGGTAAATTGTTTTTGCCCCGCATGGCGATGATGAGACCCAAAATCATCGATGGTGCGCCACCAGTTTCAATAGCGGCCGCAATCCAATCTTGTTTGATCACCAAAATAACAATCCAGGCCGGTAGCCCAATCAAATAGCAAGCCCAGCCCCAGATTTTTAGTCGATTAAGGTCCGTTTTTCCTTCACTGATCGAAAGCAAAACCTTGTTGGCCAAATAAAAACCACCGCCCCAAATTTGTAAAAACAAAAACTCCATGTTTAGTCCTGTCCCAAGATTTGTTGCGTAGTCATGACGGTACAAAATTCACCGTCAAGGCTGGCTAGGTGGAGCTGGTGCATGTCCTCGGCCGAATGATATTTACCCGCATAGGTTCGTTCAAACGTCGCTGTGCCATCTGAAACAAGGGTGACATTGAACCCCAGATTGCCCGCCATGCGGGTGGTTGTCGACACGCAATGGTCGGTGGTTAGCCCCACAATCACGAGTGACTTGATCTGGTTTTCTTTTAGATGGGTTTCAAGCGTAGTGCCGATAAAAGCGCTGTTGACCGTTTTGGTAAACAACGGTTCACCAGCCAACGGGGCAACCTCATCTTTTAGATCATTGCCCAGCTGCCCCGGCCGCAGGGGGGATTTGGGGTTGTCTGACATGTGTTGCACATGAATCACCGGTCGATTGTGTTTTCGCCACTCGGCCAGCAAACGGGCCATGTTTTCTTCAGCTTGGGGATTGTTTCGTTTGCCCCAATAGTCAGGGTCGGTATCAAACCCTTTTTGAACATCGATTATGAGTAAAGCGGTTTGTGACATACGTTTTATTGCGGCCGGTTTTTGAAATCAGCGGCTGATGAATAAGTTGTGTTTAAATCTTTTAAGATGCCGGTGCCTAGATCGTAAATCAAACCGTGCACCGCAAGCTCTGCACCAGAGTCCCAAGCGTTTTTGACGATGTTTGAGCCACAAACATTGGTGACCTGTTCAATCACATTTAGCTCACACAGCCGACTAACTTTGGCTCCATGATCTTCAATTTGGTCGAGCTCGGCCGCGTGGAGCCGATTGACATCTTTGATATGGCGCAGCCAGTTGCCGATCAGCCCATACTCTTTGTCTTCATCAAGCGAGGCTTGCACACCACCGCATCCATAATGGCCGCACACGATGATGTGTTTGACCTTCAAAAATTGAACCGCGTATTGCATAACTGAAAGGCAGTTTAAATCGGTGTGGACTACGACGTTGGCGATATTGCGGTGTACAAATATGTTGCCCGGTGGTAAGTTGGTGATCTTGTTTGGGGGAACGCGACTGTCAGCACAACCGATCCATAAAATTTCTGGAGTCTGCTGTTTGGCCAACTGGGGGAAAAAGGTTGGATCTTCTTCGCTAATTGCAGTTGCCCAAGCTAAATTCTTTTCAAAAATATGTCCTAAGGTGTTCACTTTTTTTCCTCGTTCTATCTGTGATTGAAACAAATTGTGGATGGCTTACTATGGGGTTTTATCGATTATATCTCAAGCTGTTCTGATGGATGATTTTTTATTCTAGTTTCGATCAAAATAAAATTTACAGCTATAGTTCCGGTCCTAAAATATGGTGGTGATGAATTAATGCAAGAATATGAAAATTTTGACGGGTTGGGATTAGCGGAGCTGGTGAAAAAGGGAGAGGTTTCGGCCGACGAGCTGACCGAAGCCGCGATTAGCCGCATCGAACGAGACAATGGAAACCTGAACGCCATGGTGTGCCAGATGTTTGACTACGGCCGTGATCTGGCGCAGGCGCCTGTGGATGGACCGTTTGCGGGGGTGCCAACCTTACTCAAAGACCTCGGGTACGAAATGGCCGGATTCCCGATGAGTAATGGGTCAAAAGCGTATAAAAATAACATCCCTGATCATGACAGCGAGATGGTGAAGCGGTTTAAGCAGGCCGGATTGGTGATTGTGGGTAAATCAAGCACACCAGAGTTTGGGCTGCTCGGCATCACCGAACCTGAGCTGTTCGGCCCGTGCCGTAACCCGTGGAACCCGGATCATACCCCTGGAGGTTCGAGCGGTGGGGCCGCCACGGCCGTAGCTGCTGGCTGGACCCCCGTTGCACCGGCCGGTGATGGTGGCGGCTCTATTCGGATTCCGGCCGCAAATACCGGCCTGTTTGGGCTAAAACCAACCCGTGGGCGCACCCCATCTGGCCCCATGCGTGGCAGCCAGTGGATGGGAGCGGCGGTGTCCCACGTGATCACCCGTAGCGTGCGTGATAGCGCCGCCATGCTCGATGCAACCTTGGGGGCTGATGTCGGGGCATCGTACCAGACACCCTTGCCAGAACGGCCGTATCTTGAAGAGGTAGGGCGAGAGCCGGGCAAGTTACGCATCGCGTTTAACACGCAGTCACCCATTGGTCGAGATGTACATCCAGACTGTATTCGGGCCGTTGAAGAGACAGTAAATTTGTTGACCGAGCTAGGCCATCATGTTGAAGAAGCGGCCCCCGAAGTAGATGGGATGCAGGTGGCTCGTAGCTATGTGCATATGTATTTTGGGGAGATTGCGGCCCAGCTCATGGACATTGAAGCGTTTTTGGGACGTCGCCCAACCAAGCAAGATGTTGAGCTAACTACCTTGGCTTTGGGCACCATCGGCAAAGCGGTATCGGCCGGAGTTATGCTGGATCAACTGCATTATTGGGGATTGGCCGCGCGTCAAATGGGGCGGTTTTTTGAAGGGTATGATTTATATCTCACCCCAACGACGGCTTCACCCCCGGTCAAAGTTGGAGAACTTGAGCCTAAACCGGCCGAACGGATGGTTATGAGTTTGATCTCTGGTTTAAATTTGGGCAAGCTCTTGCTCCGTACCGGTATGGTTGATCGGTTGGCCTTGGACACGATGCAACATACCCCGTTTACTCAGATTGCAAATATTTGTGGCTTACCCGGCATGTCGGTCCCGCTGCATCAGTTTGAAAATGGGTTGCCGTTGGGTGTGCAGTTTATTGCACCGTTTGGCCGGGAAGATCGTCTGTTTAATTTGGCCGGGCAGCTAGAGCAAGCCCGGCCGTGGAAAGATAAACGTCCCGGCCGGTAATCGGCCTGATTTTGAGATTAGGCCTCGACCCCAAGGGCGTGTAAACGGCTGGTTTGCTTGGCAGAAGAGGCGGACTTGCTTCTTTCCTCTTGTTGCCCCGTTTTAAACGCGTGTACGTCCTTCAAAACACGTACCAAGTGATCGACTTTCAGCGGTTTCAAGATAAACCCGTTGGCCCCGGCCGTTAAACAATCTTCTTTGTCTTTTTGGCGCATCTCGTTGGTCATTGCAATCACCACCGGTTTCTCACGCAGATTTCGATTAACCGACCGTTTGATCCCTTTGATTGCGCTAATCCCACTCATGCGTGGCATGTGGATGTCCATAAACACCAGGTCATATTTTTTCTTCACAACCCGATCCATCGCCTCTAACCCGTTTGACACAAAATCGACCTTGTATCCCAGTTTAGACAACGTTGAAACTGCGATTTTTTGGTTGATCGAATTATCCTCTGCAACCAAAATGTCGAGCGGCTGATTTTTAGCAAATCCTTTGCTGAAGGTCCGTAGAATGTCCAAATTGTCGGCCGGAGCATACTCTTTTTGTAAAAAGAAGTCTGAGAGCGTGCTGTAGAGCGGTTGCTTTTTAATCGGTTTGTAAAGCCATTCCGCAATTTCGATAAAGTCTAGCCCTTTGCGTAATGCAATATTGTTGATTGTGGTAAAGGCGAAAATCGGGATCGATTCTTGTTTAACCAGCTTGAGCGTATGGATAAATTTGAAAAACTCTTTTTCATCTTCGATCGCATCCATCAAAATAAAGTCATATTTGGCTGGCGAGAGTTGGATCAATTTCAACCCATCATTTGCCGAGGTTGTTGCATCAGAAATGACATCCCAATCTGCTAAATAAGATGAAAGCAAGCGGCGTGACTCATGGTTGGGGTAGATGATGAGGCCGGTTTTCCCCTGCAGATTCTGGATCGCAAGATCAGAGCTGTGGGTAATAATCGGGTCAGCTCTGTTTGCCAAAATCGTAAAGGTGAACTCGCTCCCTTTCCCTTCTTCACTTTTTACAGTGATGTCGCCACCCAAGAACTCGGCCAGTCGTTTGCTAACACCTAAGCTAAATCCAGAGGTTAAAAAGCGATCTCGCAAGGTTTCTGTCTTTTTGTCCGGCATTTCAAACAGCGAGTCGACCTCTTCTTGTGCAATCCCGATCCCCTCGTCTTTAACCACAAACTTGAGAGCGACTTGGGCATTGGTCTCTTCGGCCGTAACCGTCATCACAATGTTGCCCGATTCACTAAAGTTAACCGCGTTAGACAGCAGGTTCGATGAGATTTGGTGAACCCGACGCTCGTCAGAATCAATCCATGCGGGTACAGATTTGTCGATGTCTAAAATCAGCTCCATCCCTTTTTGGTGGGCATTGTACGCCACCAGTTCCATCGCCTCTTCAAGCGTTCGGCGTAGGTCAAATGGGGCCAACACAATCGGCATTTCCCCTGATTCTAGTTTCGAAAAATCAAGCAAATCATTGATGGTTGAAAGCAGATTATGTCCGTTCGATTTGATCGTTTGAACAAAATCGATTTGTTCTTGATCCAGTTCAGTTTGATTGAGCATCTCGGCTACACCCAGCATCCCGTTCATCGGCGTACGAATTTCCTTCGTCATATTTTCTAGGATGTCTGTATCAATTCCGCCAGTTTCTTCTTCAAGCTGGCTCTGCATACTCTCCAGCTCTACACTCGCCTTTTCCTGCTCTATAATTTTCATTTTGAGCAGTGTTTTTGTTTTGTTGAGCTCGTTTGTCGATGTCCACAGCAGCTCGTTTGTCGAGTTTAAGGCTTCGGTCCGTTCGATCACCTGCTCCCGAATCGCTACGGTTTCAAACACGATAAACCAAGTTAACCCGTTAATGACGAGGGTAACCAAAATACCGCTGAATAAAAGGGTCCAAGGGAGTGCGCCTCTTCTAATTATTGCGTAATTGCTGTTGGGCACAATTTTGACTTGCCATTCGTTGCTGCCAAACTCAAATCGGCCGCTAAATTCTGGGATCACGCTGCTCGAAGCTTCTTGCCCCTCAGCTTGG
Organism: Chloroflexota bacterium; assembly: GCA_020628815.1. Classification (GTDB taxonomy): domain Bacteria; phylum Chloroflexota; class Anaerolineae; order Promineifilales; family Promineifilaceae; genus WTJY01. Next base: position 12,216 of record JAHDEN010000057.1, read on the forward strand.
TTAGAGAAAAGCGCGTTTTGATTAAGCAGAGAGGTAAAGTCGTTGACTTCAATCGAGATGTCACGAAAGTTTTGCTCCTGAATCGTTTCAATCAAAAGCGAATTGATATGAATAATCCCCAACGAATACCCTAGCAATTTGTCGGTGTTCTGGGTTTCTGCTTGACCTGGCTCACCTGGCCCCCAAATCGGGTTAATGACAACGATTTCGGACGAGCCAGACCCAGGCAAAAATGGGGCCGGGTTTGCCAATGCAACGCTGTTTCGGTTCAGGGCAGCTTCGGCTAAAGCTGTTTTTAATTCAGGATGGCTGCTTAAGTCATGCCCCAGCGCATCTTGAACATCAGGATCAGCGTTAATAAACGCAATGGAGAACTCCGGCGTTCCTTCTTGTACCACCCAGCGACCAAGTGACTCGTCCCAGCGTTTTGTGCTGACGGCCGCCTCTTCAGAATCTGGATCTGGTGCGGCTACCCAGCCAAATGACCAGTTAGAGAACTCAGATTGCGTTTGGCGCTGGGTAAAATCATCAAATAAGGTTTGGCTAATCGTATCGCTCCCATTGATGTGATTCTGAAATGTTTGAAGAATAAGGTTTTTCCGCTCGAGCTGCTGCTCGAGATTGGTAACAAATATTTCTGAGTCTTGTTGAAATCCCTCTTGGATTGTCAGATTGTCATTGTTGCGCGTTGTTAGAAAGAGCGTGAACGTGGCTCCTAAAACAACAATATTGAGCAACACAATATACACGATTGATGTTTTGTGATATTTGGGTGGAACTGTAAACATGATTTTTTTCCATTTCCGATTAAGCCATGGCAATGTTGAACAGAGGGCAATAGGTCAGCGAAATCGACAAAATCTCCAATTGATATATTTAAGATAGCTAAAATGTATGCAGAGTCAGAATGGTTTGGCTCTCCCTCGCTTTTCATTTTGGGTTATCTGAATCGATTTCAATATAGGATGATTGGCATCCTAGTAGTCCCTTAGTAGGATAAAGGTCTTGTCTGTTGCTCAGATTTACTTAATGTTCACGCAAATGTAGCCTAGGTTTCAGCTAGATTTTTTGCAAACTAAAGACATTTTTTAGTACCGGAACAATGTCGCTGGCTTTGAACGGTTTTGTGATAAATCCGTGCATCCCGGCCGCAATGCAGCTTTCCCGTTCGCTTTCCATCACACCGGCCGTCAGCGCATATATTTGCGGTCTTTTGGGCAGACGGGTTGATTCCAGCTGTTGGATCATTTGTGTCGCTTCAATCCCATCCATTTCAGGCATGTGAATGTCCATCAAAACCAGATCAAACGGTTTTTTCTGCACCGCTTTCACCGCTTCAAGCCCGTTACCCACAAACTCAATTTCATACCCCAAACGGGACAAGGTGCGGGTGGCCACTTTTTGATTCACCACATTGTCTTCTGCTAACAAAATCTTTAAAGGATGGGATTCACCCACCAAAATTTTCGGCTCAATCACCACAACATTTTTCTTTTTCTCAAGCGGGTTTGGCGTTTGGAAGTACGACGTGAGAGAAATAAAGAGAGGGATCTTCTTGATAGGTTTGTACAAATGATTCTCGATGTTTAAATGCTTAATTTGCTCTTTTGTTTGTACAGAAAGAATCGTCGTGAACAAGAAGATCGGCGGCCGCTTAGTCGACATCCGATTGATCGACTGAATAAAAGCGGCTCCATCTTGAGCATCAGAAGGGTATTCAGTCAGGATAAAGTCGTACTTTTGCGGTTTGGCTTGGTATAAAGCAACCCCCTCCCCAATCGATTTGGGTGAGTCATACTCGATCTCCCAACTTTCTAAAAAGGAGCTGACTACAGATCGATTCGATCGGTTCTGTAAAATTAGAAGGGCCGTTTTACCCTTTACAATTTCTTTTAAGGCTCCGTAGTTTGCGATTTTCTCTGAGTTGGCCGGTGAGGCTTGGATCGTGAAGTAAAACGTAGAGCCGACATTTTCTTTGCTTTCAACCCACATCGTGCCGCCCATCATCTCAGACAAACGCTTGCTAATGACTAAGCCTAAACCGGTTCCGCCAAACCTGCGACTGGTCGAACTATCAACTTGGCTAAACGATTGGAATAAACGATTGAGCCTGTTTTTCGGGATGCCTATACCTGAATCCTTGACAGCAAATTGGATCAAATAATCTTCATCTTGCTGTGTGGCGCTGATGGTTACACAAATATCCCCTTTGGAGGTGAATTTGACCGCATTGGAAAGCAGGTTGGTTGTAATCTGCTTGATTCGGGTCACATCCCCGTGTATCCATTCTGGGGCTGACGATTTGAAATCGAGAACAACCTCGACCCCATTTTTATAGGCTTTGTGAGCGACCAGCTCAAGCGTTTCCTCGATGCAGCGGCGCAAATCAAATGGGATCGACTCCATTTCAAGCTTCCCAGATTCAATTTTTGAAAAGTCTAAAATGTCATTGATGATGGTGAGAAGGGATTCCCCGCTGTTGCGGATTGTGCGGACAAATCCGTTTTGCTCTTCGCTAAGCTTTGTATCGCTTAGCAGGTCGGCCATACCCAAAACCCCGGTCATGGGTGTCCGGATCTCATGGCTCATGTTGGCTAAGAATTCGGACTTTAATTGAGACGCTTCATTTGCTTCATCCCGCTCTTTATGCAAATTCTCGGCCGTCTGCTGCGACTTTTGCAGCTCTTCTTTTACCTTGCTCAAATCATGCTCAAGCGTTTTGCGTATGATTTCTGCATCGGCCAGCTGTTTTCCAGTTTTATGCAAAATTAGAATGAATGAGCCAACTAGAGTTGCGAATGTGATCCCCCATAATACGACTCCCATCCCGATTGATGCCGGTTGGTCAAAAGAACCGATTTGCCGTATGGATGCGAGCGCAATAGCAAAAAGAGTTAAAACGATCAGATTGACAGCAATAATTAAGTTGATGCCTTGTTTTTGATGGTGTATGTTGGGAGTCAGCATATTTAGTTTGCCAAGTCTATTCGTTGTTAGATTTAGCCTTGTTAGTTTTTTAGCCTGATGATGTATGCTGAATATTAGTTGGCAAAGCGGGGCTGCTCCATAGGAGTTATTGGGGAAGGGGTGTGAGGCTGGTTTGGGTGGACAGTATTTTTTAGACTCTGACCAGTTCTTTTAGGCTATTTAAAGCCAGCCCCCTTGCTTTTTGGTTAGATGGCTCGCAAATTTATTAAGAATGGAACAGTTTCCCCAATCGTTTGCACCCTTCGATAATCTGATCATTTTCGTAGAATGCAAAGCTGAGCCGGATATATTGATCTAACCCGTTGATGTTTGAGCATTTTGGGCCGGGAACAAAGCCGATGTCATGGGCATCGGCCGCGGCGCTAAGCTGTGTGGCGCTCATGCCGTCCGGCAATTTTAGCCAAAAGAAGAAGCCTCCGGCCGGTTTTTCCCAATGAACATCGGCCGGTAAATGGGTCCGCAAAGCGTCCTCCATCACCTGAATGCGCTCCCGGTACAGCGCTTTGATTTCGTCGAGAAACTCCGCTTGTAAGCCTAACTCGATCGCACTGCGCGCAATGCCCGACCCCATGTGATTGGCTGAACCGCCGCTGGCGATTTTGCCAAATGTTACAAACCGTTCCATAAGCTCGGGGCCAGCCTGTGCCCAGCCAAGGCGTAGCCCGGGGGCAAGTATTTTTGAAAACGAGCTAAGGGAGATCACTTTATTCCCAGCCGTAAATTGTGCCATCGCCGGTGGAGGCGGTTGATCAGCCTCGTACCCCAACATTTGATAGACCTCATCCGCAATAATCAGGAAGTCGTGGCTTTGCGCCAAATCATGCAGCCGCTCACGTCGGGCTTGGCTTAAGGTATATCCTGTCGGGTTGTGGTATGTGGGAGTCGTGTAGACAAATTTTGGCTGGTGTTTGGCCAGCTCCGCCTCAAACACCGCCATGTTCATTCCTTGCTCATCAACCGGGATCGGGACCACGTTTAAGGCATAATCGACCTGAAAGATGCTCAGGGCTAAAAAGTAGGTTGGCTCTTCAATAAACACCGTATCTCCCGGCCGAGTAAACATCGCGCAGACCATATCAATCGCGGCCGAGTTGCCGGTTGTGACAAAAAGCTCATCACGTTGGACCGAAAACCCATAGCGGGGAGACAAAAATTGAGCCAAACTCTCCCTAAACAACTCATCACCTTGTTCGGCCCCATAGTTGATCTGATCAGGGTCAAGACGGCCAAAACAATGTGCGGCCGATTTTTGAATGATTTCGGTGGGCAAGATTGAAAATCCTGGTTGACCGATACCAAAATTGATCAAACCGTGACGAACGTCTACTTGAGTTGTTTGCATGGCATGATTTTACTCTTTTATCTGGGGATAGGGTATAAAAATAGAGGGGTATCCGAAACCTAATTTACAGACCAACGCATCATGCTATGCAAGACTACATTCACTCAAAAAGGCAAAACCATCTTGAACCTCCTCTTTCGTCATATTCCTAGAAAAATTTCAATCTATTCGATCTGTGCTGTTGGCACGCTATTGTTAATTTGTAGTCTGATTATTTTCTCCGCCAATGGGTCCCAAACAGCGGCCGGGTCTGAACTTTCAGCAACTCCGGGTTTGGGTAGCAACACCTTTACCAGCGAGGAGCTATTTGAGCCAGTCGGCCGGATAACCAGCGTACACGGTCATGCCTCGGTCGCTATGGTAAACGGCTATTTATTGGCCGTTTATTCAACCGATGGCGGGGGGAATTTAGATGACGGCGGGGTCGATTTATACGATATTTCAGACCCACACAACCCCAAAAAAGTAAATTCAATTGAATCGGGAACCACCCACGAATTGCGGGAAGCGCACAGCCTGTCGTTTAGTAGCAGCTACAACGGCCGTGACTACATGGTGCTACAGGCGATGCACGGGCTGCAAATTTGGGACGTGACCGAAGCCCCCAATGTGTGGCTGCACAACTACATGATCCTGCCCGGGATCCGCGAGGATGATTATTTTGGTGCATGGTGGATATTTTGGCAGGCCCCCTACATATATCTGGCCGGTGTTGAGCAGGGGCTTTACATTATCGATGCTACAGACATCAATAATCCCGAACTGGTCAAACAGGTGTCTACCACCGAACTGGGTGGGTTAAATCCGGCCCAAGTTTTTATTGTGGGCAACATGATGGTGTTGGCCTCAAACGTCAGTGCGGAACTAGCCACGGTCGATATTAGCGATCCGCTTAATCCTAAGGTGATCCAGAATTACCGCGGCCATGATGCGTATAGTCACACATTCGCGGCCGGTAAAATCTTTGGCTCTGGGGGTAGACGAGGTCCACAACGGCTAAATATTTACGATGTGAGCCATGCCGGAGCGATTCAGGAATACGGCTCAATTGGGGAAGGTGTGATGGTTCAGAATGGTGGGTACGGCACCTATCAAGATGGCTATTTCTTTGCTGGCTTTTCTCAAGGGGTTTACAAGTTTGATGTCGCCAATAAACGTTTAGAAGGGGGCTGGCATCGGGATTGGACCGACCGAGATTATGATTTTGGGATTGTGTTAGGCAATCTGATGTTTGCGGGTGAGGATCACTTTGGCATTAGCGAGCTGGTTGTTCACCAAACTGAACCTGACACACGCGGGCCAGAGGTGCATTGGATTCATCCGGCCGACGGCGCGCACGACCTAGCGGTCACCACCCGAGTGGGTCTTTCGATGTCTGACAACGTGGACATTAGCAGCGTCACGGCCGAAACATTTATGGTCCGGCCGTTGTTGGGTGATGCGATCCCTGGCAAATTTAGCTCTCAGCTTGGGATCGTTAACTTTTTCCCAGACGCACCTTTGCTCAACGGGGTAACTTATGAGGTGATCACAGAGGGAATCCTCGACTACTCTGGCAATCCAAGTCCCAAATTTACCAGCAGATTTACGGTTGGGGATCCCGCAACGGTTACCCTAGATTGTTCGTTCGAGCTTGAGCCAGCGTTGGTAGGCGAACCAATCCCTTTTGCTGGCCAAGATAATCCAAACGGGACGATTTACCAGTGGCACTTTGGCGACGGAGAGATAAGCAATTTTTTGACTTCAGCCAGCACCAGCCATAGCTATCAGCATCCGGGCCGCTATCGGGTAAGCTTAAATTTGCAGCGGAGCACCCTGCAAGAAAAATGTGTCGGGATTCAGATTGTGACCCAACCTGCGACAGATCAAGCACCGGTTTCGTCTGGGACAGTTGTGTTGGATGAAAATCAGCTTGTGACGGTGAACCGAGATAACAACACGGTGACCGCCATCGATAAAAACAGCTTTGAAAAACTATGGGAGCAGCCGGTGTGTGACCGGCCGGAAACGATCGCTTTGGCCCTTGCCGACGAACTTTGGGTCGCCTGTTCAGAGTCTGATCAGATGGTTCGGCTCAACGCGCAGACGGGTAGCACAATTGCTACTATCAATTTCCCATATGGCAGCCAGCCCCATTCTGTAGCCTTTGCTCCTGATCAATCGGCCGCCTACGTCACCCTCTACGGTTCGGGCGAGCTTGCCAAGCTCAACAGCGCCGGGCAGATCATCGAGCGCTTAACCGTGGGGCCAACACCTCGTTCAATCAGCATCAGCGGGGATGGGAACCGACTGTTGATCTCTCGCTATATTTCCCCATTGTTAACCGGTGAGATAGTTGAAGTAAACGGCGAATCATTTGAGGTCGAACGGACCCATCCCCTTGCATTTGACCCTGGGCACGACCACGAGAGCGGCGGGCGTGGGGTTTTGAACTATGTTGGGCAAACGGCGATCTCGCCTGATGGATTGAGCAGTGTGATTCCGGCCAAAAAAGACAACATCGCCCGGGGCGAGTTTAAAGACGGCCGACCTCTGACGTTTGAGAGCCAAGTCCGGCCGGTCGTTGCTCGCTTAGATTTAGAAACCAACCGAGAAAATCGTTTAGAACGGATCGACCTTGATAACGAAGCTTTGCCACAATCAGTTGTCTACTCCCCGTTAGGCGACTTGATTTTTGTTGCCAATATGGGCTCAAATTCGATTCATGTTTACGATAGTGTGAGCCACGCCCTAATCAGCGAAATAACAACCGATTTTGCACCGCAAAGTATGGTCATTGATGCCGCGACCGGCCAGCTTTTCGCCCATAACTTTCTCTCCCGCACCTTGTCGGTGCATGATGTTTCTTCGTTGTTAGACGGGAGCGGAAACGGGGCCAGCCGGACCGCCACGGTTGAGCTGGTGGCCAATGAAGCGTTGGCGGCCGAGGTGCTTTTGGGCAAGCAGATTTTCTACAATGCGGCCGACTCAAAAATGAGCAAAGACAACTATATTAGCTGTGCCGTGTGCCATATCGACGGAGATAGCGACGGCCGAGTTTGGGATTCCACGCAAGATGGCGAAGGTCTGCGCAATACACCCTCTTTGCTGGGCAAAGGGGGGCTGGATCAAGGCAACCTGCACTGGAGCGGTGCGTTTGACGAGCTGCAAGATGTTGAAAATGAGATTCGGGAGCGTTTTGCAGGGTCTGGCTTTTTGACAGATGCGGACTTTGCAACCGCAGGCGTATTAGACGGGCCGCTTAAAACCGGCCGTAGCTCAGATCTGGATGCATTGGCCGCGTATGTCGCTACGCTTGATCAGACCGGCCGCAGCAGATTCAAAACAGCAGCCGGTAATCTGACAGCCGACGCTGAGCTGGGCAAAACGTTGTTTGCGGTCAGCGGCTGCGCCACCTGCCACAGTGGCGATCAGTTTACAGATAGCCCGGCCGGTGGGCGACACAACATCGGCAGCCTGTCACGTGGTAGTGGCGACTTTTTGATCGACACGCCGACTCTGCGAGGTTTGTGGTCTTCAGCCCCGTATTTGCATAACGGTGCGGCCCCCGACTTACCGGCCGCGATTGAGGCTCATGCTTGGACCACGTTTACAACCACCGAGCTAGATCAGCTCAGCAGTTATTTGTTGCAGATTGACGATCAAGAACCGGGCGCACCGGCTATCGACAATCAAAATCCTGTGTTAGAAGGAGACTGGGCTACCAAAACCGGCCCGCTCAATGATGGGGTCTGGATTCAGGTGAACGCAACTGATCCAGATGAATCAGACACTTTAACCTTCGGCGCACTTGGGTTCCCGTCTGGATTGGGCATCAACAGCGAAACGGGTGAAATCATCGGCGTGGCTTCTCCCGCCGGTCGGTATGCGATTAAGCTGTTTGTGACAGACGGCAACGGGGGCGCAGATGTGGCTGAGTTTGACTGGATTATCGGTGAAACAGAGGCGTTTCCGGCCGGTGAAACCCATCTTTGCAAAGCAACAACCAACTGCGATGTTGAGTTGGGCTGGTTACGGGTGCAGGTCCCGGCCGGAACATTTAGGCAAGATGTGGAGATTCAGGCTCGCTTTGATGCCCCTGCGGTGGCTGCGACGGGATCAGAGCCACCAGAAGATGTTGAACTGCTACATCCGTTTCGCTTACTGGCAACTTCTGCCATTACAGGGCAGGTGGTTGAGCCAGCTGCGGGTAAAAGCCTGAATGTCACATATCGCTTTGACGAAACGCTTTATGACGCTGTTTCCAGCTTCCGGCTGGAATTGGTTTTGCGCACCCAAGCTGAAGAAGCTGGTTTGCAATCGTTGAAGGGTGATTTTGCAGATGGCGCCATCACGTTTGAGCTGGATCAGCTGGGTGATATCGGCCTGATTCCCGGCCGAAATGTGATCTATTTACCATTTATCCGCTAACCCAAATGCCGTTCTCATGAAAAAATGATGGGGAATCTGGGGCATCTGGCATCTTGCGGGGTAAAATCGCCCCTATGGCGAATCAATTTGGAAAAGTGACCCTAAGTTTAACCCTGCTCATGCTCCTGTTTTTGTTGGGATGCGGTGGGGCAGAAAGCGATCCTTCTGAAGGGGAAGTTGAGGATGAGGCGGTCTCAACGGCTGATGTAGCGGATGAAACCGAATCTGAAACTGAAACGGCCGAGGCTGAACCGACGGCCGAGCCCACGGCGACCCCATCTCCGACACCAACACCCATCCCCCCCGAACTTGAACTCGAGACAGATGAAACGATTTATATCGACGATAAAGTGGTCGTTACAGCCGCTACAGCACCAGAAGATGGCTGGCTGGTCGTTTGGCCCGCTACCGGAGCAGAATTAAATGCTGAAGATGCACTCGCCTTTATCGAAGTTGAAAGCGGTGATGAGGGGCGGTTTGAAATTCCAATCGACGGATCAGAAATCAAGGTGAGCGAGCTGCAAGTGGGGCTGCACGGTGGGCGAACGGCTGATGATGATGCGTTCGGGGCTGATGGGGATAATTTGATTTTGATTCAACAAATCGAAATTGAGACGGCCGCAACCCGACCAACGATTGAACCCGGCAGCACCGTTGTCTCTGATGATGGATTTTTGCAGATCAAAGAGGTACGTAGCAACGGGCCTGCATGGGTCGCGATTTACGACGGCACCAAAGAGAATCTGCTTGGTTTTAGAGCGGTTCCGGCCGGAATATCAGAAGATGTCGATGTTCCTGTACAGTGGCACAACGCAACCACCGAGCTGTACGTGGTTTTGCTTTCTGACCTCGGCAATGTGGGCGAGTTTGAAGATGGAATTGATGAACCGGTTAGCAGCGGTGGAGAATTGGTTGGCGTTGACCTTGAGGTTGGTTTGCCAGCCGAGATCGTTGTGTTTGATCAACCGATGGAAGCCAGCGCTTTGATTGATCGGGTCACATCTCCGGTTGATGGGTATGTGGCGGTGTTTGGTGATTCAGACAGTGACGGATTCCCCAATACGATCATCGGGTCGGCCCCCATCAAAAAAGGGGTCACAGAGTTTTTGACCGTTGAGCTAGAGATCGGAACCGTAACGACCCAAACTATCTTCTCTATTTATACCGATTCAGATCAAGATGGTGCATTTGACTATTTTGAAGATGAACCGGTCTTGTTTTCGGCCGCAGATGCAGAACCGGCTCCGCTTTTTGTGACGGCTCGATCTGATATCGAAGGGTTTTTAGTTGTCGATCATCTGTCTGGCTCAGATTTGGTGCGGGTAGATTGGGTGGCCACGCCGCTTGATGCTTGGCTTGTGGTTGAAAAACTTCCGGCCGAAGATGGGCAATCCCCCTTGGGGCAAGCCGCCATCCCCGTGGGTTTACATCACAGCTTAGAAATCCCGATTTCTGGCGTTAATCCGGGTGATGCGGTTCGGGTATTACTTTATATCAACAACCCTGATCCAGAGCTGTTTGAACCAGAAAGAAATGACTTTCCACTGCTGGCTGACGGCCGGTTGGTGTTTGTCGAATTTACCGTTCGCTAGGACCCCGGTTTTCTGCATCGCTTCCGCTTGTCGGGTTATTTGACCGGACGTCGAAAAAATGTAAATTTAGCAACACTTTTATGGTAATGTGGGCGTATGTCAAACGCAGAACCCACCACCAGAAGCGCCACTTCTGATCAATCAACCGGACCAATACCCACCAACGGGATTATGACCACCAAAACCGCCGCGGCACTTAGAAGAAAAGCGTTTACCGAAAACCTGCCAGATTGGGCGACTCCGGTTGGATTGATTGTGATCGCCACGCTGATCTATTTCATCCTTGCGCGCTCTTTTAGCAGCGAGATTTTTTCGTCTGCGCTTGAAGCTTTGGCTGATGATGGAACAGACCCGTATCTGTTCGGTGTGGTCTTCCAAGACATTCTGCTGCCGTTAACCCTGCTGCTTGTGCTCACAACTCGGCCGATTTTTCAGCGATATAGTATCGGCGAAACCACAACTAGTGAGCGGGTTCAGATCGCAGGGGCGCTTGTTGTCATCGAGCTTGTTTATTTGGTGTTTATCGCCTATACAGAGATCGACTGGGTATCCTTTGGCCTGTTTGTAATCGCTGTGACCGGATTGATTGGTGGCTGGCGTTGGGGGCTGGCATTGGGGCTGATGAGCTTCTTTGTCGAGGGCTCCTTGTCGCTTATGTTTTCAGCCCTTGACGATTACTATCTGATCCAAGACAACAACTGGTTTAATTTGTTAGGCTGGTTTTATTTAACCGATATTCCGTTAATGGCAAAAATTTGGGCCGGATTCGTGGCTGGTCAAGTTGGGCTACTGATTAATCGGTTTCGATTGGGGCTTGGGGTGCTGCTTGTGTTGGGCTTCGCGTTTGAAACTATCCCCTCAATTTTTCACTTTTTTGTAGTGGATGCGGGGTATGCGGTTGATTCTATTTTAGCGGGTGGGGTTATCAACGCGGTCGCGATTATTGTGATCATGCTCCAAGTTCAAAACAGCCGCAACTTAGCGCAGCTGCGCAAGACAGAGGTCAATCAAATCGCTTTGACCCAGGCCGAGTTACGGGCGTTGCGGGCGCAGATTAATCCGCACTTTTTGTTTAACTCGCTAAACACAATTCGGTATTTTGTGCGCACCGATCCAGATCAAGCGCGTGGATTGCTGCTCAACTTGTCAGAAGTGTTTCAAGTTGCGCTTAAAGCGGGTGAAACAGTTTCGCTGAAAGATGAAATTGAATTTACAAAATCTTATTTGGCTTTAGAGCAGGCTCGCCTGGATGAACGTTTGGAAGTCACTTGGTTTGTGCAAAACGATGATTTGCTGCAAACCGAGGTCCCGACTTTGCTGTTGCAGCCGGTTGTTGAAAATGCGGTGGTGCACGGCATTGCTCCTGATCCTGAAGGGGGTCGTTTGCAGATCATGATTATGGGTAGTGGCGATGATTTGGTGTTGCAAGTGATTGACGATGGGATGGGGATGGATGAAGAGCGGCTGGCGCTGGTTGAAGATCCCGCATCTGCCCCAGATGGGAGTATCGGCACCCTAAACATTCAACAGCGGCTAAAATCCCTCTATAAAAATCGAGGCTTATTTAAAGTGGATTCGGCCGTAGGGCATGGCACAACGGTTGAAATGCGTGTGCCTTTAAAACAACATGAAAATTCTAATAACTGATGACGAAGCACCCGCTCGGGGTGAATTGACCTATATTTTGGAGCAGCTAGCGCCAGATGCTACTTTGTTCGAAGCTAAAAACGGCAAGCAAGCAGTGGATTTCTTGGCGAAAAATCAGGTTGATGTTGCTTTTATGGACATTAACATGCCGGGCATGGACGGGCTGACGGCCGGGGCTACCATTATGGAGATGGACTCTCCTCCTCTATTGGTGTTTGCAACAGCGTATAGCGATCACGCAATTGAAGCGTTTGAGATCGCTGCTTTAGATTATGTTGTGAAGCCGTTTGACGAAAATAGGCTTGAAAAAACGATTGAACGAATAAGAGAGACGCTGGCAAAACAGGAAGGGGTTGACCAGCAACAGGAAGCGATTCGGGCGGTACTATCACAGATGGTCGGCCGGGAGGTTGGGCAAGCACCATCCAAACAAAATATCGATAAGCTTTGGGGCGAGCGGGAAAACGGGAACCGATTATTAGCCGATTACAGCGAGATTATGTACATCGAAGCGGAGCAAAAGAAAGTCTTTTTTGCTCACGTAAATGGGGAAAAGCTTCAGGTGCGCCAAACGCTTAAAGAGCTGGAAGAGCGGCTGGCCGATCATAAGTTTGTGCGGGTGCATAAGGGATTTTTAATCAACCTCGATCATATTGTTGAGGTTGTCCCGTGGTTCTCCGGCGGATATCTGATTAAGCTTGGCCCCGATGCGGCCGAAATCCCTATGTCTCGTCGGTATGCGGCTAAATTAAAAGAAGTGACAGATTGGTAGAGAAACTTGTTTGGGGAAAGCCTGCTGAGACAGAATCTGGAAGGAAAACTTAATTTGCACTGACTCGTGGGTCGAAGTAAAAAGGATAGAAATAGCTCCTAAACTAAACTATAAACATTGTTCCATTTCAGCGTTTCCTATCTATGATCACAAAAGAAAATAGCAGTTTGATCGAGAAGTTGGTGCACCAAACAATCCAACTTATCCAGACTGAATATCCTAACGGAGTGCGGCTTACACTTTCCAAACCTTCAGAAAAAACAATTTCACCCAAAGGGATTTATCCTGCTTTTTATGGTTGCTATGACTGGCATTCGGCTGTGCATTCCCACTGGCAAATTGTTAAAGGGATGCAGATTGTGCCTGACGGCAGCTTTGTAGATCGTGCCGTTCAGGCTTTAGATACCAGTTTAACGGCTGAAAATATTGCTACAGAGATGGAGTGGATTGCCACGCGCAAAAATTTTGAGATGCCTTATGGGATGGCGTGGCTGCTAACGCTTGATGCTGAGTTAAAAACTTGGGGAGCCGAAAGCGCCAAGCGCTGGTCAGACGGTTTACGGCCGATGGTTGACCATGCTCGGGAGCGATTTATCCACTATTGCCACGCTATGCCAATGCCCAATCGGGGTGGGTTGCACAACCAAAGCGCCTTTTCGCTAGGGCTGGTTTGGGATGTGGCGCAAAGCCAAAATGATCATGAATTGCAGGAGCTTGTCGAATCGACCGGCCGCCGTTTTTACTGGGCCGATACTCACATCAATCTGCGCTATGAACCATCTGCGGCCGATTTTCTGTCCCCGTCACTGTCTGAAGCTGATTTGATGGCCCGGGTGTTGACCGAAGATGAGTACGAAATTTGGCTAGACCTGTTTGAGCCAAATGGGTTCGACGCGCTAGAACCGGTTGAAGTTGTGGACCCATCTAACGGACAATTGGCACATTGGGCCGGGCTAAACTTTAGCCGCAGCTGGATGTTATCTCGTATCTCCAAGGCTCTTTCCCCAGATCACCCGTTATCTGACAAACTGAATCAGAACGCCCAAAAGCATCTTGAAGCGGCTCTGCCGATGGCGGCTCATCCTGACTATATGATCTCCCACTGGGTCCCTACGTTTGCGGTGTATGCCCTAACCCGCTAAATAGCCTTTCGCTTAAGCTTTTTTGCCGCGGATGTGCGCTAATTTCCGCTGATATTTCATAAATAATCACGTAAATCAGCGAGAATCCGTGAAAATCTGCGGCAAATTGCTAACATGTGCACTTGTCTAAAACTCGGGTAAGTTAGCTGGTTAGATCACAGCCTATTCCCACTCCCAAAAATGTGTTTTTGTTGGATGGTCCCGCCGGAACTCTTTTGAATCGGCCGAATCTATGCGGAAGAAGCAATCCCCATCTTCTGGAAGTTGTAGCATGTCGGCCGTTAAGTTGCGTCGATTGGCATGCCAGCCTCGAGCCACATCTCGTGGGTTAAACGTGCGGCCGATGTATTTTTGCCGAATGTGCGTTTGGTTGAGCGCAATGTAGTGGCGCAGAATATGATTTTGCGGATAGGGGTGCAAGTCTGCCCGTTCGCCTTCAAGCGTATGCCCGGCCGTCCCCATATTTATAAATTCGGCCGTGCGTTTCCATGCTCGATTCAGGCGGTTTTTTCGCGGCTCGAAAAAGTAGTAGCGCAAAAGTCCTTTCCGGTAATCTGTGCCAAAGTAGTCAGCCCCTGGCTCGGGAATAAACGTAAACTCCTCAAAATTTAGCATGTTGTAACCGGTATCATTCGCCTCTTGGATCGCATCTCTCAACGTTTTGTTGGCTTCATGATGCTGTAAAATTTCATCTGCGTCATGATGGATTACCCAGTCATAATCGATTGTTTGACTGATTTCTTGTTTTCGTTTGAGCACATCTGACAGCGAGAAAAACGCCTTGCGCTGGATCGATTCGATTTTGATGATCGGGTTGCCCATGTATGGCTCATAAAACGCGTGGCTGTCAGCGGCCGACTCGTTGTCAATCAGGACCACATCGATGTTTTGCTGTGCCAAATGGGGGAGTAAATAGCGCAGATAATGGGTTTCGTTCCGCACGGCGATGATGGCGCAAATCGAGACCGTTTTGCTAAATGTTATTTGCTGCTGCTTGAGCTGTTCAACCGCCCTTTGTATGTGTACGTTTTCCGGCCGAAGTTTGCTGGCCCGCCAAACAAACGGAGCCGCTTGTTCAAAGGCTTTTAAGCGGATCAGGGTCCACCCCAAGTTGATTAACACCCCGGCGTGGGTTGGGTTGAGTGCTAGAGCCTGCTTGTAATGGGTTACAGCTGTCTCGTCGTCCCCATCTAATCGGTACGAATCTGCCAAAATACGATAAAGATCGGGGTGATGTGTGCCGCTGGCCAGCAGTTGTTGCAAAACCGTGCGACTTTCTGCAAAGCGTTGCAGCTGGTTAAACACATGGGCTAAATGGGCCGACACCCACATGTTTTCAGCCCCACAGGCTAAGGCCCGTTTGTAGCTGTCAACGGCCGCCTCATTCTGGTTGCTCATCCGCTGAATATCCCCCAAACATTGATGGCAGGCGGCATGATTTGGGCCTTGGCCTAACGCCCGGTTGCACAGCACAGTCGCTTGTTCAAGCTCACCCATCTGCACCAACATGTTGGCCAAACTAACATAAGCTGGCACGTTTTGGGGGTCGATGGCGATCGCTTGTTCAAAAAGTGCTTTGGCCCCTTGCTGGTCCCCCAACTGCCGTGTGGCGTCGGCCGCCAGCGTTGTTAAGTGGTGCTGTTGCTGCAGCGGCGGGTGCTGGGCTAACCCTTGATTGCAAAGTTCGATTACTTTATCAAACCGCTTTTGCCGTCGATACAGCTGAATTAGCTGCACCATAAAATGAATGTCTTGCCTGCGGCTGGGCAACATACTTTCATAGATGGCTGCTGCCTGTTGAAGGTGTCCCAGATCTTTGTAAAGGCTGGCTAATTTGAGTTGGAGATCAGTCTGGTCCGGTTTTAGGCTTAATGCGGTTTCGAAGCTGTGAACGGCCGCTGCTTGTTCTCCCGCACCAGTTAGTGCGTGTCCCAGCATTTCGTGCAAAATCGGGCTATTAGGGTCGCTTTCTAGTGCCTGGCGGAACGCATAAACAGAGTTTTCGAGTGGGATGTGGATGGTTTTTTCTGGGGATGGAGCTTGCTGATTAGCGGCCGTGAGCAGTTGGGCATAAATCTGTTGGATCGTTTCGATCTGTTTTTTGTCAGCCTCGCTCGCGTCATCGGCCAAAAGGGGCACGATATTGCGAAAGTGCATCCCATCTTTGGCAAAAAATTGGACCGCACGCTCGGCCGATAGCGTTGTGATCCCATCTAATTGTCGGTTTAGCTGTTCGATCACCGTTTCGAGCTGTTGCACGTATGCGTCCGGTTCCAGATCAAAGCAGAGGATCGGAAACGGCCGTTCAGCATGCGCAGCCAAAAGCCGTTGGTTGTAGCTGATCCACAGGTCAAGCCCTTGGCGAATTGGCATTTGCTCCCGCCTGTAAAGCGATAGGGCCACGCTCATCGGATGGCGGAAAATGGCAACCGTGTGGAGGTTGCGAATCCCATCTTGCCAAAACGGGAGCGTGAGCAATGTGCGCGGATCTTTGAACATCCAGACAGCCGTTTGGCGGCTGATGTCAGCGATTGACCGCTGGCGAGCCGTTGCCAACGCATCATCCCATCTGATTGGCCCTTCAGGTGGCTGATGCCACGTAGCGCCGTTGGCCCGCAGCGCACGATCATTCAACACCACCAAAATTTCGTTTTCCCAGTTTCCCTTGTGTTGGAACTGGGACGAACGGGAAATTTCACCGGCAAACAGCCCGGCTTTGTTTAACGAGCCGGATAAGCTGCTGGTGCCGCTTCGGTGCATGCCCAAAATCGCCACTACGTGCGGGTCTGGGTTGGCACTTTCGGGCAGGCTGGCGGGTGAGTTGAGCCGCTCTTGCAGCTGCTCGGTCAAGTGCTGGATGTTGATCTCAAAAGCGCCTGATTGTTCATCCAAAAGGTTGCCCCGGTACGGGATAAAAATCGGTTCGACCTGGGCCAAACGGTTGCAGATTAGCTGGTTTAGATGGGGCGCGTTCGGTTTGCGCGGGTTCCCTAGAATGATTGTTTTGGTGCCCGGCCGCATAAAGAGCGCATTGTGCAGGGCAGAGCCATCCAATCCCGCCACGATGTCGGCCGCATGGAACAGCCGAACCTGGTACTGAAAATCAAGCTGTTCGGGGTACACAACAGTAAAGCCGTGCGATTCAAAAACCGCTTCTGCCTCGGCTTCGTTCTGGGTAAACCGCTCTCGATTGCCCAGACTGTTGAGCTGGCGGCGAGAGACATAGACTCGCTTAGGTAAAGTTTCAGGTCCGGCCGAATTTTGGTTGTGGCAGTGCGCAATTAGCTTTTGGTAGATGGCGGCTTGCTCTGGGGACGCTTGATCGCTAACTGCGATGAGTTTGGTGGGGACAATCAGCTTCTCTGCCTTGACCGTTTTTTTGATGATTTTGACTTGGATCGGGTTGATACCGAACGCTTCAAATGCGGTTTGGGCGGCCGAAAAGGTGTCTGAGGTGCTGGCGTTGTCAAAGAGAGTGTGAAAAACGATATGATCGTATTTTAGGTCACTGTCTAGAGCCCAGAAGCGGGCCAACGTTTCCATTAAAAAATGACCGTAAAAGTGGGTGTAGTGACCCAGATAGAGGGTTGTCCCTGAAAGCTCTTCATCACATGGTATTTGGGGGTCGATGGTGCTGGGCGGGAAGAAGCGGACGTTGCTGAGCAGGTGGCTCCGCTCGGCCGGTTGGCACAGGGTTCCGTGCTGGCTGTAGACCCCTCCAGTGAAAACATCAGTTTTGGGATCATAGACGGTCGGGGTGATGATCCCGTTTTCTAAAATGTGAAGCTGTTTTTTGAGCATGTACGGTTATTTTAAAACAGATGGGCGAAGTATTTTGTCCCATTCTGCCTAATCTCCCCTTCCAAATAGGCGGCCGAAAAACGCCTTGATCGGATAAAACCGTCGGCCGATGCGCATCGAAAATGAGTTGTTTAGCAGCTCGACTTCCCTTTCTAGCCAAGCGATATGACTGTCTTTTTTCTGTAGCTGTTCATGCGCCATCTCCCCTTTGTGCGCCTCCATCTGTAACTTTTTATTTAACGCGGCAACAGCGGTATCATGCTGTCGCTCAAGCTGTGATGAGCTTGCATGTTGATCAGAAATTTGCTGATTGAGCCCCTGAATGTCAGACCGACTTTGGTTGAGCTGTTGTCCTAGCTGCTGATTTGCGGCTTCGTGATCAGAAATTTGTTGGTTTAGCGCTTGAATGTCAGACCGGCTTTGGCCGAGCTGTTGTTCCAACTGCTGATTTGCGGTTTCGTGATCAGAAATTTGTTGATTTAGCGCTTGAATGTCAGACTGACTTTGCTCCAACCGTTTCTCGAGCAGCTGGATGTGGTTCTTCTGATCAGAAATTTGCTGATTGAGCAGTTGAATATCAGCAAGATTTTGACTTAATTGTCGTTCGGTGAGATTGTTTTTTGCTGAACTTTCAGCCGTTAGTTTTTCGAGCTGCGCCTTGTACGCACGCACCTGATCTTTCGCTGCTTCAGTCTTGTTGACCCAATCTTTTAACCGCTGCAGATCCGGCCGGGCGTTTGTTAACTGGCTGGCTGCGCCATCAATAATTTCAGTAAAGGTGGTCAGGTGAGAATGGATTGAATAATGCTTGGCTCGCTCATGGGCCGCTTTGCCTAGGCTTGAAAGCGATTCTGGTTGAGAGGCGAGCGTTTCAATCGCTTTAGCCATCGCTTGCATGTCAGCAACCGGCGTAATAATCCCGTTTTTGCCATCTTCGATGACCCCAATCACGCCGCTGGAGGCGGCGGTGACGACGGGTACAGTCCCTTGTCCCATCGCTTCTAACATGCTCACGCTGGTCCCTTCAAAATCAGAAACCTGAATAAATAGATCATGCTCGGCCCAAATCGCGTCCATCTCGGCCGGTGCTTTTCGGCCTAAAAAGTGAACGGTTTCAGACTTAGTTTCGGCCGACATCCTCTCTTTTAGCTCTGGGCAATCTGCTCCTTCCCCGACAATGTTTAAAACAAAATCGACATTGCTTGCTTCCAGATGTGTTACAAGATCGACCAGATCAAACACCCGCTTTTGTTTTTGCACAATCCGACCCCCGTACACGAGGCGAATTGGCCCGGTCTGATACGGCCGATCAATTGCTTTTGGCACATCAATCCCGCAGGGGAGCATCACAATGTCAGCCCCTCGATCGGGCAATCTTTGGGTCAAGGTTGCCCCGCACACGTCGCTAACCGCGATGAACTTGGCAAAACTTTCTTGATGCGTGTGCAGCGGCGCGTAATACTCCTCTTCACTGTCAGAGTGGCACATGCCGATGAAGGCTAAATTCTTGTTGGTTAATTGATGCAGGATCGACCAGTTGTAATTGGGGATGATAATCGCGGGGGAAAATGTGTGGAAAATTTCTTGCGCTTCTTCTAAGTCGGCCGGATTAAAATCAAACGCATCGCTTTTTTGCGCATACCAAAGGTTTACTAAAAACAGCTCGTATTTAGGGTGATCTTTGAACGCATTCCGTACAGTGAACGCCCACGAGGTGACGCCGCTGACACTGTTTGTTATGCAAATAAATATGGGAATTCTTTGATCGGTTTGAGCGGTCATAGTTGGTATGCCGGACACGTGTTCTTTGGTGTAGATGCGTTGATTGTGTGAACAATTAGCATCCAAAGTTTAACTGATCAGTCTAAACAGTAAAGTTACAGGGTTGTCTACGTTCCCTTTTTCCTTCCAAATTTTTCGAAGAGGGGTTTGCTGGCTCCCTCGTGTGCTACTTCTCGCTGTCTTCTTTTTTAGGCGGCCGATCTCCGTAATACTGATAATAGTTGACTTCAAGATTCCCGTTAAACAGCTTGCGTACTCGATCCGGCCGAGCCCGTTTGAAATACCGCTCAAATATTTTATCGGCCGTGAGCACGTAAACCGACCAGCCCCATTTTTTCTTAAACGTGTGGTGGAACGAGACATACATTTCGTTAATCTCTTCATATCCGCCCATTCTTTGCCCATAGGGTGGATTGGTGATCACAATCCCATATTGACGGTCGATCCACAGGTCGTGCACATCTTTGGTGACAAAATTGATGTCTTGCCCAACCCCAGCCCGTTCTGCATTGATCTGGGCCAGCTCAATAATTTCGGGATCAATATCACTGCCTTGCATGATAAATTCAGGCGGCCGTTCGGTTGTGTCAATCGCATCTTCGGCAGCTTGGCGTGCATCACGCCAAACTTTCATCGGCAACACGTCCCACTGCTCAGAGTCATACTGTTTATTTAGCCCTGGTGCGATATTGCGCCCAGCCATTGCCGCTTCGATCAAAATCGTACCAGAGCCGCAAAATGGGTCGATCAGGCGGCGCTCGGGGTGCCAAAAGCTAAGCTGAACCAAACCAGATGCCATCGTCTCTTTGAGCGGTGCTTCACCCGCATGCAGTCGGTAGCCACGTTTATGCAGGCCGGACCCGGTCGTATCGAGCGTCAGTGTCGCCACATCTTTGTACATGGCGACCTGAATCGTGTATTTTGCCCCGCGTTCAGGAAACCAATCTTGGTTATATGCGTTGGTCAGCCGATCAACGACCGCTTTTTTGACAATAGATTGACAGGCTCGGAAGCTACCTAGCTGGCTTTTTTGCGCTTTGCCCAGAACCGGAAATTCAGCATCGGCCGGAATCCAATCTTCCCACGCAATCGCTTTGGTTTGCTCAAACAGCTCATCAAACGTAAGTGCTTCAAACTGGCCGATTTTGAGCAGCACACGGTCGGCCGAGCGTAGCCACAAATTGGCTTTGGGTATATCAGCGACGGTTGCTTCAAATTCAACTTTGCCATCGCTGGCTTTAACTTTTTCAAAGCCGAGCTGTTTGACTTCATATTTTACAACCGCTTCTAGCCCAAATGTGAGCGTTGCGATTAGGGTAACTTTTGTTTCAGGTGTGAGCATTTTTGGTGGTCAGTGGCCTTCGGCCCAGTCC
>JAHDEN010000058.1:0-18744 GCA_020628815.1 Chloroflexota bacterium
GAAGCGAAAAGATGTGATTTAGGACTTCGTAACAATACCTTCGCCAATAATCAAGGTAGAAGCGAGAGCAAATATTGGCGAAGGGTGTTCTCGCATTAAACGGGAAACCTTAAATTATCTCGAAAACAAAAAGATAAGCTCAGAATAGGCGGCGATGGCGAGCACAATCCAACCGGCACCAGCACCCCACATGAGGGCCAGCCCACTTAAATCTGCCAGCAACAAAATCATAACCATCGAAGCAACTGCCAGCCAAAAGCGATACCATGCACTGCGCGTTTGTTTCGGCATGGCGATAGCGGTCCAAACATTGAGCAATATGGTGCCTGTGTAAACTGCAAATAGCACGTTACCGGCCGGGAATGGTAGAACCCTAAAAAAGCGGCCGGGGCTTAACGCAGGTGCAATCCCGTTCCCCCATGGGACAAACAGCAAGGCAAGTAGGAGCAAGCTGATAACGATGTACCAGCCCCGTTGACCCATAGATGAAGATGGTGAGTTTTCGAACGATTGTGAAGCCATTGCCCCAATTATGCCGGATGGATGGGGAAAGGCGCAAGGCTATCTCGCGAACCATTCCTCAAGAGCCTCTAACAGATGATCATAATCTGCCTGCGTGTTGTACCCCTGAACCGAAACGCGAATAAAGACTTGATCCTGATGCCCTGTAATCGGAATTTCGATGTTGCGTTCAAACAAGAAATCTTTGAGCGCTTTTGCCTCGGTTCCGGCCGGGAGTTTGGCAATGCCCAACTGGGGTGGAGGAGGCACAGCCGGATACATGTCTGCTTCTCCCGTGAGCTTGCGGATGCGGGCCAAGGTGTCTCCCAACAGCTCCGTGCAGCCGCTACGCACAGTGTCCCAATCATGTTCTTTTTGGAACTCGATGGCGGCCGGAACAGTTAAAAACGATGATAAATCGTTGGTGCCTAACCATGATCCATAGTTTAAAAAGTCTGAGCCGAAGTCTGGATTTGGGGTTGGCCCATAGCCCCATCCAACAATAAGCGGTTCGATAAGCGGTTGACGATCCGGCCGGGCATACAAAAACGCAGAGCCTTTGGGGGCGCATAGCCATTTGTGACAGGCGCCGGTGTAAAAGTCCGGCTCGAAGCTGCTCAGATCCAGCTCGATATGGGCCGGTGCATGGGCCCCATCTATAAAGGTCATGATTCCGGCCGCCCGCGCACGTTTGCACAGTTCTTCGGCCGGTAGTCGCATCGCCGTACCGGAGGTGATATGGCTGATAAAGATCATTTTTGTGTTGGGGGTGACCCCGGCCCAAATCTCATCCAGCATCGAGTCGGCCGTGGGCGCCGGTATCGTCACCGGTTGGCGCACAACGGAATATCCTTTTTTGTCAGCGTAAAAATCGAGGCAGTTGTCACAGGCTCCGTACTCAATATTGGTGGTTAAAACCTTATCCCCCGGCCCAAAGTCGAGCGATTTGATGACCATGTTAACCGCTTGAGTCGGATTGGCGGTGAAGTTGATGTCTTCGCCGCTAACGCCCAAAAAGTCGCCCAAAGCATGGCGGGATTGTTTGAGCAAAGCCGGCAATCGTTGCTGGATAAAGCTAACCGGCTGATTTTCCAGTTCTCGTTGCCACTGTTGGTAGGTGTTAAATACCGGCCGTGGGGTGGCCCCAAACGAGCCGTGGTTTAAAAAGGTAAATTCTGGGTCGAGTAAAAATAGATCTTTGAGTTCAGACATAGGCGAGATAATACAAAAAACCGGCCGGATTACAATAACAATCCGGCCGGTTTTGGTTAACAATGACGCATCCGCTCGCGCGGATGCTTACACAACCAATCTCCGATTGGTTTAAAGGCCAACTTGTTTGGCCCGCTTACACAACCAATCTACGATTGGTTACTCTTCATAGTCTACACGCGACTTTGTAGCCAACAGCTGGTTCATCAGCGCCTGCCCTTTGGGGACGAGGGTGATCTCTGCGTCACTTTCGAGTAATTCTTGGATTTCAAGAATGTCGAACATCGTGTCTGCCACATCAGAATCTTGGCTGATTTCTTGGAGCGCTTTACCGACGATCTCCGGCCGCATCGCTTTGGCACGGGCAAATTCAACGGCCGCTTTGCGTTCGGCACCACTGGTGATCAGGTCCACCTGATTCTGCCCATCCTGCATAATGGCCGAGGTCACTTGGCGCAAACGGTTGACCACTTTCTCTTCGATCTGTTGGATCATGTTGGTGTCACGGAAGTGAACCTTGCGGATGTAGACCGAGCCAAGCTGGTAGCCCCACTCATGGGATTTTGGTGAAACATCGGCCCGGACAGCGCGGCTCATCACGTGACGGGTTTCGAGCATCTGCTCAACCGGCATGTTGCCCAAACTGCGCACGGTGGCATTGGTGACGTTGGCCTGCAACGATCCTTCAGGGTCGGCGTTCTGGAACAGATAGGCGACCGGATCGCTGATAAACATCTCGTACCACACACCGATACCCATCGGCGCACCTTCTTCGGAGTTAACCGGCAGACTGCGCAAGTAGCGTTGGTGCAAGCGTAGGTCCACAATGTGCCGACGGCCGAACCAGCGGACGATAAACGCTTTTAGACCGATCTTGGTCCATAAAAAGTTGAGCCCTGGCTTTTTAAGCACGCCGACAACTTTTCCGAACAAAACATAAACATGACAGGTGCCTTCTTGCACGATGGCGAAGAAGCCCAAAAACTGTGCGAACCAGACAAATAGACGTTCAATAACAAACATCGCGACAAACGTGACCACGGCCACGGTAAAAGTTGTACCTAGTATTTCAAACATGTGATTTCTTCCTTGCTTAACTTATGTGCCCTATGCGTCTTCTTTTTCGATGATGGCTGTGCCAGCCCGACGATACAGCTGTAAACGAATGTTTCGCTCGTACAGTTCAAGTGCGTTTGGCGCATTTTTCTTCAGATCGCTAAGCTGTTCTGCCAACGCTCGAAGCGGCTCAATTTCCGCTTGGGCATTAAGCGTTTCGATCTCAACGGCCCGTTTTGACTGCACGATCTTTTGGTCCGCTTCGGCCCGAGCCAAGCTGATTTCAGACGAAACGTGGTTGTGGGCCGTATTAATCGCGGCCAGTGCAGAGTCAACTTCAGGCGGAGGGTCGATCTCGGTGATGAGTGAGGCATCTAGCACAACACCGTACCGTGCGGCCGAGGAGAGACAGTCAAGCTCCATCTGTTCGTTAAGAACGTGCATGTTTTTACGCAGGTCATTGATCGAAACATCGTCTACGATTTCAGAATCAAAATTCCCTTCGGCAATAAGGCCGGGTTGGTTTTTGGCTTCAAAACCGGCGATTTTGTCGCGCAACAGTGAAACAAAGTAACCGGCAATATGAGAGATCGGCCGTGATACCCCAAACAGGTATGCGTATAAATTTTGCTCTGAAACCCGATATCGAATCTGTCCACGCAGGCCGATGTTCAGTTCGTCTTTGGTGACCGCATCTAGCACGGTACCGTTTTGGTTGGCGCTGGGGGTATCTGGGTCAAACGCCATGTTAATCGTTTGGACAGATGTGTTGACTTTGTGGATTTGCTCCCAAGGCATTTTTAGGTAGGGGCCACCCGGCCGAATAATTTGAAGCTGGGGGTAGATGTAGCGTTCTCTCTCTTTTTCGTTCAAGTGCTCCGCGATAGGTGCATCAAGCGTCGTTTGTTTGCCCAAACGTACCGCTCGGCCGAATCGGGTTTTTACAGCGATTTCGTCTTGTTGAACGGTATAAAAACCGAACAAAACGCATCGCACAAAAAACCATCCGATCAGACCTAAAATCAGACCAATAAATACTGGACCCATATATCCTCCAAAAGATAATGTTATAGGTTTTTAGATTGTGACGAGTGAGCTAGGGGTGCAAAGTTGGCAATATTGGCTCGGCTGAATTCATAGATTAAAGGTAAAAACTGACCTTTATCATGAACGATGGATGAAAAACTTATTGATGTTGTGTTTTCCTTCCAACCTTATGCTCACTTTACGGGACTTTGTTAAAAATGGTTCACGCTGCAGTAGTCATCATAAACCTACGAGGTTTGCTACAAGCCTGTTTTTTAAATGATAAACGAAACCACTGTGTAAAGAAGCCACATCGAAAAGCAATAAATTGCGTAGGTGCCCAATGTTACGCCAAACGCCCGTTTTAGCGAGATGCTCTCGAATAGGTTGGATAGTACTAAAGTCGGCATATAGAGCGGATAAACAAGGAATAGGAATCCAAATCCTGCAAACATCGTAACGATGGCAAAAATGTTTCTTAAAAATGAAACTTCGATTTCTGAATTAGGTCGAGCGATGATGCCAAAAGAAAGAATGACCAACCGAATGCCGATAAACAATGCACCAACAAAATAGAGCCAAAAGGTGAAATTGTGGTTGGATGGGAGCCGGTTTTTCCCCATGAGCTGATGGAAGATAAAGGCGAGGTAGGCGGTGGAGAAAAAGATAAAGACGACATAGATTAGGTCAAAGGGTAGCTCGAGTAGGTCAGACGAAATGCCCCAATCGTCCACAAGCCGGTTAATTAACGGCCGGATAGCGACAAAAAATAGATTCCCCGACGCGAATTCAGCCCCCCCTTCAGAAGAAACCATATTATCGCTCATCTGCAAAGCCCCGCCGTCACGGAGCAAGATTTGAACAACCGCCATGAAAGCCAGCACAAAAAACCAATATTGCCCTGGCTGAAAAACATATTGGGGAGCGTCTGAAATCCTGCGCCAAAAGCGAGACAGTGGGAATGAAATGTCGTCGGCCGGTTTTTCTTGGAAAAAGATTGTGCGACAAAATTCTGTGGGCTTGAAAAAAATGAGCCACGTGGTTTTGATCCCCACTAAAAATGGGATGAGTAGGTCAAAAATGAAGTCTCGAAAGTAGGTGCGTAGAACTCGACGCTTTTGTAGATCCCCGGCCGATGAGTCAACCAGCTCACTGCCGCACTGCCCGCAGTAGTCAAATGTGGTCGGCATTGAATTGCCGCACATGATGCACAAGGTCTGGATCGAATCGGTTGAACGAATCGGTTGGCTTGCAGTTTCAGACATGGTCATACTCTCCAATCAGGGTTAATGGTGGTGATAGATTTATATCGAACGGCAAGTGCAGACTCCCTACATTTTATTTGTTCAGAGCGTCTTTTATGCCAAGTATCTGTCCGAGGTGGAGTGCTTCGTGCCACAGACTGAACATCGCCCCATCTTCGGCTGAATGAATGGGGGTGCCGCGAATATCAAATTTATTATATTCAACGTTGTCGAAAGCATTGTTGTCAATATCGGCTAAAAATTTGCTATGTAGGCGCTTCGTCGCCTCCAAAATGTCGGCCGGTTTGTGCGGCTGCTCCCAATCGGCCGGTGATGTGCCTCCTTTATACATTTGGTTCCACTCTTTTGTTAGCCCAGAATCTAAGCCAGAGCTACGGTATACCAAGTTTTGTCGGACCAAAAGTAAATGGCCTGCGTTCCAAGCGATATTGTTTGCAAAACCAGTTGGTTGAGTAAACCAATCCTCTTCATTAATAGATTCCAAAAGTCCAATAACGTTGTTTGTTCCGAACTTAAACATTTCTTTTGCTGCGGGGTTCATAAAATCTCCTTTTTATGCATATTATCGCAACAATGGCCCCAGGACCACCTTAAACGGCTAAAAACGACGACTATGCGGGATATTACAACAATAAGCTCGACGAAATTTTCAAAATGCAACACATTCTATGTATAAATTAATTTAAAACGGGCAAAATCGCCGATTCTGGCGTTCTGAGGCCGATTTTCTTGACATAGGCGAACATAAGGGCTAAATTTACTTGACTATAAAATAGAAATCTAAAGTTCGCTAAAAAGCGGACTAATTTAGGAGAAATACAATATGGATAAGTATAACGAATTAAAGGCTACAGTTGAGGCTATGGAAGATGATTTCAAAAAATTCTTCGATGATGGCAACGGTGCAGCTGGAACACGTGTACGTAAAGCGATGCTTGAACTAAAAAAGTATGCTGACGCGACCCGTAAAAATGTTCAAGAAATCAAGAACGCAAAATAATTTCGGCCTCCTTTAATTT
This sequence comes from Chloroflexota bacterium, assembly GCA_020628815.1. Classification (GTDB taxonomy): domain Bacteria; phylum Chloroflexota; class Anaerolineae; order Promineifilales; family Promineifilaceae; genus WTJY01. The sequence continues at coordinate 6,080 of JAHDEN010000058.1, forward strand.
AAAAGGAAGTAGAAATTAAAAAGGGGTGGTGGGAATTTCCCACCACCCCTTTTTTGTTGCCAAAATTTAAAGCGGTACCTGATTTAAGATTGCCTAAACCGGGTAACGAGATAAATCACGGTGTGCAATCATTTCTTGGATGAGTTTGGACATGAGCTGGGTCTTTAACTCGGCCGCCTGCGGGTCATCAAACAAATTATTGGTTTCAAGCGGATCGTTTTCTAAATCGTAAAGCTCACCCATTTCGCTACCAAAATAGATGGTTAGTCGATGCTGGTCGGTGACGATCGATTGCATATAATGATCTTTACCCAGACCGATAAAATCAGCCTGATACGCTTCTTCAACCAGCACCGAGTCTCGGACATGAGCTGAGCCATCCTGCAAAACCGGCCGTAGGCTATGCCCTTGCATGCCGATATACGGCTGTTCCCCCGCTAAATCAAGCACCGTTTGCCCAATATCAAGCAGGCAGGCCAATGAATCGGTTTGGCTGGGGTCAAATCCTGGCGCTGCAATTAAAAATGGTACCTGGATAACCCCCTGATGGTGGGATGCGAACTTAAGGATGAGCCCGTGATCGCCACCCAATTCACCGTGATCGGCGCAGAAAATGACAACGGTGTTGTCTGCTATGCCAAGCTCATCTAGCTTGGCCAGCAGTTGGCCAATCCCTTCGTCTAATAGGGTTATAGAGCCATATTCTGCGGCCGTGGCTTCTTTAAACTGCTCAAGGCTAGGGCTAAAACTAAACGGCCCTCGTTTGTTGGCCCCCCGCTCGCTTACCATCTTTTTAAACTGGGGCATGCCGTCTTCATGCTCGTTATAAAATGTTTCAGGGATGGGGATCGCCTCACGGTCATACATGCTGTAATACGGCTCCGGCACCCCAAATGGATGATGGGGGTCTGGGAAAGAGGCGGTGATGAAGAATGGCTCATCGTTTTCGACAGCCTTGCTCATCATATCGGTTGCTCTGTCGGTAATGTAGGTGGTCGTGTAATACTCTAGCGGGCAATTGCTTTTCCACACCTGATCCCACGGTTTGAATGGGTCGATGGTGTTTGCCAGTCCACCAATTGTGTCCGGATCTCCCCCTTGTTCTTTTACCCACCAATAATGATGCCCGCCCGGCCGGTCATCGTGATTTAAAGTCAACTCTACCTGATCATACCCATAATAATCTTCAGGCATCTCTACTTTGCCTTCTTTATGTAGCCAATGTCGTTCCCATTTGTCCCAATCTGTTTCTTGTTGCCAACGCCGTTCTACCGCACGCCCTTCTCCCTGCGGTGGGCGGCGGACAAGTCCCAACTTGCTAAGGTCTAGCATATTCGAGCCATCTTTTGACGGCCGACGGTCTATGCAGTCTTGCAGGTGGCTTTTGCCGAAAAGGCCGGTTTTGTAGCCGCTATTGCGTAGCACCCGTACAAAGGTGTTTGATTCAGGATCCAATGAGATGGCGTTGGTCCAACTGCCTGTCGCAGACGGCATACGGCCGGCCGTGAGCGAGGCCCGGCTGGGGCCGCAAGAAGGTGAGTTGCAGTAGGCTCGGTTGAACTGAACCGAACGTGCGGCGAGCTGATCTAGATTTGGCGTTTGTACAATTTTATTTCCCCCAAAACCGGTACGATCTAGCCGGAGTTGGTCAGACATGATGAATAGAAAGTTGGGTTTTTTCGACATGGCGGGAAGGTAGCATGTTTTTAAATTTGAAGCACGTTATTTGGAGATTTAAACGGTAGGTGGTGAGTGGCATGGGCAATTTACCATTCACCATTAGCAATTCACCGTTTACCATTAGGACTTTCGAAGGGTGATCTCGCAGGTGCTGAACACGTAAGAAGCGAAAGTTCTAACTATTTAATTAACCAAAGCTAATCTGAGCCTGCATTGCCAGCCCGCCATCATGATCGGCCGCCCATGCTTTTCCATTCATCCCTTTGCGTGAACCATTCACTGAAAATCGGTCTGGGTTAAAAATCGGAGCTATGCCGCGATATTCAAACGTTTTGATCCGGTCACTTGAAAATCGGTGATAAAAGAGATCTAAAAGCAGGGTAGCGGTGAGTGGGCCGTGGAAAACAAGGTCAGGATACCCTTCAACCGATCGGCAGAAATCTGCGTCGTAGTGGATGCGATGGCCGTTGAAGGTCAAGGCTGAATAGCGGAACAGCATGATCGGGTCAGGCTGAATTTCGGCCGAAAATTCCGCATTTTCAGGGGCGGCCGGGGGCTGGGCCAGCGTTTTTGTGGGATCAGGCGGCTCTCGATAAACGACGGTTTGTTTTTCGTGTAGGCAATTAGATGTGCCCTGATAAATCTCATGTTCAACGGTCACAAAATAAAGCTCACCCGATTTACCCGACTTTGGGGTAATGTTGGTGACGGTTGAGCGTTTAACGGCCGGTTGGCCAATCACAATCGGCCGGTCAAAAATCAGGCTACCACCGGCCCACATGCGGCGGGGTAGGGGGACGGGAGGCATAAAGCCGCCCAGCTTCGGGTGCCCCTCAACACCCAGCCCCGACAGTTGCACCGCTTCATGAAAGTAGAGCCAATGCCAAGCGGGTGGCAACACATCGCCATTTTTAAGAGTTGGCTCACGATCCAATGTTGCGTTCATTAAATTTGCCTGTGCGGCTGTGATCGTGTCTTCAACTTCAATTGTTTTTCCGATCCAATCGTTTAAATTTAGGGTGCTAGATTCCATCCAACCATTTTACTCTGTTTAAAAGTTGGTTGTATAAATACGTTCATAGCTAGCCAGCAAACTGGACTGCGATTATATAGATTCATTTCTAAATTTTATTGGTTCAAAGCCCAATCTCCGTTACCATACACCATGATGGCTAGTAGACATAAAGTAAGCCTAACTTTATTTATAGGCGCCTTATTGTTCATGATGGGGTGCGACAATCAGCAAGATGATAGTCCGCAACCCTTACCCACCGTGGCGCAGGCGATTGTGTTGCCGACTGAAACCGCGACTTTTACCCCAACCCCTATCCCTATAGAGACTCAAACGCCGATACCACCAACAAACACCGCCGTACCCACCCAGCCTAATACCCCAACCCCGTTGCCGACGGGGGAAGCGGTTGATCCCAACGCGATTCGTGCCACAGTAACACCGGAACAAGCGGTAGAAACGATCGATCCAGAAGCGGAGCTTGAGCGGGTCGATTGGCGGCCGCCCCAAATGCCTGTCCCTATCGCCATTCACCCCGATGATCATTATTGGCTGGCCCGGCCGATCCCTTCGGGCAAACGAAATTATGACCTACCGTGGTTCCCATATGGGAATGATGTTTTGATTGAAGCATTTGCCCCTTATCGAGTTCACCATGGGGTTGATTTCCCTAATCCGGCCGGGACAACGGTGTTAGCCGCGGCCGACGGCGAAGTGATTTGGGCCGGTCCAAGACCAAGCCCGCGAAATGGGATCAACTACTATGGCAATACAATTATCATCAAGCACGATTGGGAGTGGGAAGGGCAAGACGTTTACACTCTGTATGCCCATACGCTTGAAATGTTTGTCAAAGTGGGGGATCGGGTTCGCACGGGGCAATTGCTGGCCGGGGTGGGCTCTTCTGGTCAGGTGAGCGGCACCCATCTGCATTTCGAAGTGCGTGTGGGGAGAAATAACTATTGGGATTCACGAAACCCATCTTTGTGGCTAGCCCCTTTTGAGGGATGGGGAACGCTGGCGGGGCGGTATGTGGATCGCACCGGCCGCATGATTCCCAATGCGCAGATCGCTGTTTTTCCGCTTGAAACAACGTTTGAAACCACGACTCGCCGTCAGCGAACGTATATGGACGAGCGCTTAAAGCCGGATGAGGTTTGGAACGAAAATTTTGTGATTAATGATCTACCGGCCGGGACATATTTTGTTGTGGTACGCTCAGAAACGGAGCCCGGCCGCTTTGCGGAATATGAGGAGCAAATCGAGGTGTTGCCCGGCCGGACCAACTTTTTGCTGGTGCAGGCTGACTATGTGTATGTCGAGCCGGTTCCCACCCCCGAATCGCCGATTACAGGCACAGTTGGCATCTCTGGCACAGTGGGGATTACCAACACAGTGCCGATTACAGATACAGAATCACCCTGATTTTTATAAATCAATTCACAAGATTTTTTGTATAGTAGACGGGCGAGCCATTCGGCAAAATTGGTTCAACAACCAAGATTATTCCCCGAATGGCTCGCCCTAGATTGGCGGTTTTTAGCGACTTGTCTAGCCTAAGTTGGGACAAAAACGGTTTTACCCCATTGCTACCCAAGCCGACTTTGTGGAAGAAAGGTTACTACTGCCACGTCAGGGCAGCAATCTCGTTTTGGCTAAAGCGGGTGATATGTTTATCAACAATCCACTTGAGCTTGTCTAAGCCGTCATGATCGGAGCCGTTGAGTTGAAACGAGAGTGCATCGCTTTTGGCTTCAATATCGCATCGGCCGAATCCAAATTCGACATACCCGCTATCTGCCTCATATGCGGCGGTTGTCTTTTGGCCAAAGTGATTGACCATCGCTTTCATATAGCGTTGAGCTTTTGTTGTTTGAACAGTTGCTGTTGCTTTCATAATGGGTTGGTTTGGTATGGCTCAGCTGAGCCACGAATTCCTTGTTTTTCAGGTGATTGGTTGAGTTTGAACCGAGGCAATGTTGCCTCGGTGTTTGACGCTTTTTCGTCTGTGAGACGGAATCTGTCTTATTGTTAGTTGTTTTTGGCAAAGCGGTAAGAGAGATTGACCAACTTGGTAATTGTTTCAATTTCTGCTGCGTTGCGAGGGCTAAAAATCAGGAGCATGGCGGGATAAGCCGGATGACGTTCACCCCAGCCTGCCGCTTCGATTTCGGCCGAAACCTGCTGCGGCATTCTAATGTGCATACTGCCATCTTGATGGTCGCCATCTTCATAATGGTGAATGTGTGCGCTCCAGTTGGGTGCACCCACACCGATAAATGAACGACCAACATATCCGCCACGCGTTGATACCGTGACGCCGGTCAATGCATTGATCCTATCGATCAGCGCATCAACCAGCTCGATCGGTGCACGTTCGCTTTCTTGGCGATGGGGGATCGGGCCGACAAGAGCTGGGGCCGCACCGTCCCTTTGGGGGATAGGTGTGCCTGCGATTGTTGTGAGCATAGGGGGATTTGTGATGGTGTTTTCTTTCAAATTCATATGCCAACATCGTAGCCGAAAACAAATTTTCTTTGAAGTCACTCTGTTGGTCTGTTCTGGTACTTTATTGGGTTCTGGGTTTTGCTCGCGCGCGTGTGTGGGCTATTTTGATAGCGTGCCACCCATTGCGTTTTGCAATTGAGATCGCTTTTGCGCTATAGTTGCCCAAATGAACAAAGTACCACTGTTACCCTTCAATCCCCAGAACGAAGATCTGACTCCTTTTGAAATTAAGCGAATCGAAATGCTGCCCAAAAGTGCCATGCGCCCCATCCCGCATCGGCATTCTTTTTATGTGATGTTTTGGGTGTTGGAAGGGAGTGGGACCCACTATCTCGACTTTGTAGGAGATGAGATTTGGCCGAACTCGCTGCATTTTGTTGGGCCGGGGCAGGTCCACTATTGGGATGTGGAGGCAGAGATCAAAGGGTATGTGATTGTGTTTGAATCAGCCTTGTTCTTGGAGCATGGGGATCAGCAATTACTTGAGGAGCTCAACTGTTTCCGCACCATCAACGGCCTGTCCTCTATTAGACCACCTGCGGCCGGTGTTGAGTCGATCAACTATATTGTTGAACGACTTTCCCAAGAATATGAACAGGAGCAGTTTGCTCGCTCGTTGAGCATTATTGCTTGGCTACGCTTGCTTATCATCGAGTCGCAGCGCTTGGCCGCAGATGGGGAATTAGAGCAAGGGGTTATTTCGGCCGAAAAGCTGCTTTCGAATCGGTTTATTACCCTTGTTGAGGAACATGCTATCAGCCAGCACAAAGTTGAGTGGTATGCGGATCAGCTGGCGGTCACGGTCGCGCATTTGAGCAAAAGCGTCAAGAATGCGCACGGTATAACGGCCGGGGGGCTGCTGCGTAATCGGTTGGTATTAGAGGCCAAGCGTTTGCTCGTGCATACAGACGCAACGGCTGCAGCCATAGCTTTGCAGCTAAATTTTGAGGATGCGAGCTATTTCGGCCGTTTCTTCAAGCGAGAAACAAAACAAACCCCTCGGCAGTTCCGCAGCCAAATCCCAATAAAACACCAGACTTGACCAATAAAGTGACTCTACACAGGCAACCGAATCTTGTACTATTCTATATGTTAATGACGTAGCTGGCTCTAAAAGCTGACTTTCCTGAAAATGGAACTTCAGTTGCCACACGTCACCGGTTGGCTTTCATCCACACAGATATCCAAACTCTTTGTCAGGAAAGCACACAACCCTAATAAATACGAAAGCGACCCATCGCAATGGGACGTTTTGAAGTAAAAAACCATAAGGAATAAATGATAGACAAACAAGCCACTTTAGGCGCAGTAAATTTAAAAGTTGCCGATCTTAATAAAATGACGGCATTCTACAAAGACGTTATTGGATTGCAGCTGCTGGAAAGCACTGCTGAAACAGCAACCCTCGGCACACCCAATCGTCCCCTCGTTCGCTTGCGACACAATCCCAACGGCCGGTTTAGCCGCCGAGCCAGCGGTCTGTTTCATATCGCCCTGCGGGTATCGAGCCGCGCGGCACTTGCACAATGGCTACGTGCCTTTGCCGAAGCTGGCGCACCTGGTTGGCAAGGTGCCAGCGATCATTTGGTGAGCGAGGCGCTTTATTTGAACGACCCTGAAGGGAACGGCATTGAGGTGTACTATGATCGGCCGCGCACGCAATGGCAATATGGCAGCGAAGGTGAGCTACAGATGGCCACCTTGCCGCTTGATTTAGAAGCGTTGGTCGGTGAAGCTGAGTCTGACGAGTTCGCCTCAATCGACCCTGAGACGGAGATGGGACACGTTCATCTCCGCGTTAGCGATATTCATCCGGCCCAAGATTTTTATGTTGATTTATTGGGATTTGATCTGATGGCGGGTATGTCTGGCTCTGCATTGTTTGTAGCGGCCGGTGGATATCATCACCATTTGGGAATGAATGTTTGGCAATCAAAAGGGGGCGAGAACAACTCGGCCGACATTTATGGGCTCGATCAATTTGAAATCTGCTTTGAGTCAGCTGAAAGCCGTCAACAAACGATAGACAGGCTGATGGCGCACAATCATCACGTTGATCAAAGTGGTGAAATCCCACTTGTTCATGATCCATTTCAGAACACCATCGCTCTAACAACATCTGGTACGGGCTAGGTTTGGCAGAACCGATCACCGCCTTGGCAGTTGATTGGTGATTCTTTACTTGTCTACACCCTTCAACTCATAATCTGAGACGTGAACGTGGCGCATTGACTTGCGCCACGTTTTTGCGTTATGGGGATATAGCGTTGCAATCCGTTTTACCCCAGCGAGCGTTCGAGGACGGGCAATAGCCACGGGGCGAACCGTTGAATGCGAACAACGGTTTTTGACGTTTTATCTGGAAAAATGTGTAGATCGTTGGCTTCGATCCCTTTAATGGCGTTGCGAACCACGTTTTCCGGCTTGGTGACCCCGGTCAGGTTGTTTTGCCGCTGTTGTTCTGCAAAGGATCCGTATTGGGGAGAGTCGAGAATCGGGGTATCGCTAAAGTAGGGATACACGGCCGAGACGTTGACATTGTGGGCCTTTAAATCATCATGCAATGCGGTGCTAAATCCGCGAAGGCCATGTTTGCTGGCCACGTAAGCGCTCAACCCCTGTGTCCCAACCCATCCGGCCAAAGAGGATATGTTGACAATATGTCCGCTCCTTCGTTCAATCATTTTAGGTGAAAAGAGGGCGCATAGGCGCATTGGCGCCATCAAATTCACCTGCATAAGTCGATCCCACGCATCCCGAGGTACTTCATCGTGACGTCCCATAACCGCAATGCCAGCATTGTTGACAAGGACATCAACAGGCCCAAATGCTTGTGCCTGTTCGTATAGCTGATCCGCTCCTTCGGGGGTGCTTAAATCACTAGCAATCGCTCCTAAAACATGTTGATTATTTACAGATTTTGCGTATGAATCAATTCCATCAGGGTCATAATCGGTCAGGATGACTTTTGCCCCTTTGGCCAACATCTGCTGAGTAAAATGCTGTCCGAAGCCACCGGTTGCGCCAGTGATAAGGATGGTCTTGTTAGTTAAGTCGGTCATACGTCTGTTTTGTTACACCTAAGGTTGAACAGAATTTGTTTTCGTGCTTTAGCCACCGCTCATTTCGATTTCAGCGATCGATGAGCCGCCTGCTTCTCGGCCGAGTTTGCGCAAAATGTCTTGGTGTACTTCTTCAGTGATCTCGTATTGGGCGGCGATGAAAAAGCTAATGACGACGATTACGGCCGGTAAAAAGCTGACAAAAATGCGTAATGTGAGCAGCACGGCCGGATCTTGAGTCGCGGCCGCTACCCCATCGGTCGCTTCTTGAAAGCCTGCCCATCCCAAAATAAAGCTGAGCAAAGCCAGAGCTAAACCACGGGCCACTTTGTTCACAAAGGCGAAGAAGCCATAAAAAACCCCTTCACGCCGTTCTCCATTCACCAGCTCATCGTAGTCGATCACATCGGGCAACATGCTAAACGGCACCAGCAGGGCGACCGCTGTTCCGCCACCCCCTAAAAGCGATAGCACCAAGATGATTCCCTCTTGCCCCGGCTGCACAAAAAAGACAGAAGCGAAGACGGCGGCCCAAATGCCAGCGCCGATAAAGTAAACGGCTTTTTTGCCGATTTTGGTGCTAAGCCATCCATAAAAAATGACAAACACAACGGCCGAAAGTTGCAGATACACGACCAATAAAACGAGGTTGCCGCCCCCTTCTGGCCGGAGCCAATACTGCATGTACAAAACAATGTAGCTTTGCACGATGGTAACGGCCGACCATGAGCATAGGAAAAGCAGAAACACATGGCGGAACGGCCGGACCCGCATGGCTGAATTAAAATTTTCGAGTAATGATGGACGGGGGGCGCTTTTATCAATTTCAGGATTTCGTTCCGGCGAAAACGGAACCGGGGCAAATCCGGTGATGAAGATGATGATCATTACGATCCAAGCCCCTTTGAAATAGGCCGCTTGCTGGTCAGCTGCACCATCTGTCAGCAGAGCAAAAATAATGGTGGCAAGCAGAGATCCGATCAGCGAAAAGCCGAAGCGATAAATATTTATCCGGCTGCGCTCAGCATAATCATCGGTCATTTCGGCCGTCAGGGCTGCGTACGGCACATTGTGCATCGTATAAAATGTGTCGAGCAGAATGGCGATAACCAGATAGTATGCGAACTTCCCCCATACCGGAATATCTGGCACCAACCAGCTTAGAAAAAACAAGATTCCCAGTGGGATGGTGGCCGCCATGATCCATACTTTGCGTCGGCCGAAACGAGATTGCGTGCGGTCACTGACGCTCCCCATAAACGGATCATTGACAGCATCCCAAATTTGTTTGATAAGCAAAATAATGCCCACCATCGCCGGAGTCAGCCCTGCAACGTTGAGCAAAAATGGGTTAATCAAATAGCCAATTACACCGACTACCGATGCGGTCGCCATGTCACCAATACCGTAAAAGATTTTGGTTTTAATGGGTAATCTAGAGGGCATTTTGGGGAGGGAAGCTTGCATTTTATTTCTTAGTTTCCAGCTTGTTAATGGGAACCAATCTGATAAACTCGAACTATAACTCAAGTTTACAAAGGCGCAAGAGAAAGGAAAATGGCGAATAGCCAGAGCGTTACTTAATCCTTTCCCTTCATCCTACCTCCATGTTTTTTGATCTTTCGACCCTGTTTACAGATGAAGAGTTGCCCCGCCAGCCACAGCAGCAGCGGAGCCGGGCCAAGCAGCGTGCGATTTTTGAGGCAACGGCCGAGCTGTTTGCCGTGCAAGGGTACACCCAGACCAACACAAATGAGATAGCCGCAAGGGCTGGGGTGAGTATCGGCACCCTCTACTTTAACTTTAAAGATAAAAGACAAATTTTGTTGGCGATGCTGGCCAGCCAAGTGAGCCGGTATGCAGAGCTGGAACCGGTTGATGCGGCCGCTATACGGAAAGATCCAGCCAGCTATTTTGCAGAGCAGCTAGAGCTGGCTTTTCCGTACGATTGGGTCTTTTATAGTTTGGCAGATGCGGTAAGGGAATTCGCGGCTCAGGATAAAGTTTTTAGAGGAAAGTTGCTGGTGCTGTTGGGAGCGGTGAATGAACGGGTGACTGAAATTATTCGGGTTGGTGAATCTGAGCAGATGTTGCACGGGGATTTAGATATCGAAGCCACGGCCGCCACACTGTCTGCTCTTATTTTTAACCTGTATGGGGTGCTACCTAATCCGGCCGATGTGAATGAGGAATTTTACTGGCGCCGATTTAGTGTGGCTGTGCGCATGATTTGCGGGGCTATTTTTAGGGATGAGTTTATAAACGGCAGCAGCCTAAAGACCAATTTAGAATGATAGCGCTCTGTTAATCCCGTTCTTCGAACCGCAAAATTCCTTCGGGGCTGACCTGCACCTCTGCGCATTCTAGCGACACCCCAAAAAAGATAATCGGCCGATACAGAAAGATCCACGGTGCGTCCGCATGGATCAACCCATACGCCTCTCGATAAATCGTGCGTCTGACATGGTCATCAACTGTAGTAGCGGCCGAGTCCAGCATCTTGTTCACCGTCGGATTACTGTACCCCTGCCACCATGGGCCCGCCACATCAGAATTGATTTTTTCGTGTAAAACCCGATAGGTGCTGAGTGGGCTAGAGTCAAAACAGCACACGTCATGAATCTCTTTGTTTTTAACTATGTGGGCATAGGCGGGGCGGTCGTCATAATGGTGCAGGGTAACGTCTATCCCTACGGCCGCCAAATCTTCTTGGATGAGTTTGCCCAACAGCGGAGATTCGTCTGGCAAAGTCATCGGAATATCTATGGCGAGTTTGCCGTCAAATCCGGCCGCTTTCGCTTTGGTTATCAGGGCGCGTGCTTTGTCAGGATCATACGCATACGGCCGTACGCGCGGATCACATCCAAAATGAAGCGGGGTAAGCGGCCCATTAAGCCGCAGTGCACCACCTCCACGCCCTTGTTGAATCAGCCGATCGACATTAACTGCATGGTTGAGCGCTTGGCGCAACGGTTTAAGCGTGCCCGGCCCTGCTGAGCAATTGATCAAAAACGCCACGCACAAATTTGATTCGTGAGACAGCTCCATCTCGTTGCTGGCCAGCTGTTTGGCCGCCTGTGCCGAGAGCTGAGTAACCAGCTGAGCATCCCCATTGTTTATCGCATCGACCCGCTTCTGTTCATCCGGTTCAACCTTGAATGTAATCGGCTCTTCTGACGACGGTTGGCGGGTGACACATTCGACAAAAGGTTCAAGCAGCACGCTGTCGGCCGAATAGCCTCCCAGCCGATACGGACCACTCCCCACAAAAACATCTGGCATGTCGCCCAACACGCTTTTTGGCAGGATGGGGATCGCCATAAGCAGTTCCAACAGATCGGCCATCGGCCGTGCCAACTGCATTTCAAACGTAAAATCATCGACGATGCTGTAGGTTGTTTCGCCCAAATAGCTGGCCCACACCCCTTCAGTCCCTAACTCGCCTCCCACTTCGGGCGAGCATGCCCGCTGTAAGTTGGCGACGACATCTTCGGCCGTCATCCCTTCTTCGTTGTGAAATGTCACATCCGGCCGCAGACTAAACCGCCAGTGGCGGCCGTTGTCGCTTGCCTGCCAACTCGTGGCCAATTGCGAGACAAAAGTGCCGTGTAAATCACGCCGTACAAGGGTGTCGAAAATGGCGGTATAAATGTTTAATCGATCTTTGAAATCGGAGCACATGTGTGGGTCCGCAAGGCGGAGCGTGGGCTGTAGAATAAGCATTTAAATAAGATAAAGGATTAAGGTAAAAGGATAAAGGGGCAAACGCCGTTTTTACCTTTATCTTTTCCCCTTTCTCCTTGCTATAAAAAGTCTTGAATATTGTGGCGACTGCCGCTTTCTTGGCCTGATTCTAAAATGTTTTTAACCGCTTGTGCCACAACTTCTGCTGGCCGTAAATCCCCATCTTCTTTAAACGATTTAAAGCGGTCAACACCGGGAAAATCTTCGGCCGAAACTGAACGGATATCCGCCTGCATATCGGTATCGATAATGCCTGGCCCGATGTTTAAAGTTTTGATCGGATGCGGCTGCTCGTTTTGCTCGATCGCCACGCCCCGTACAAAGTGTTCGATACCCGCTTTTGCCCCGCAGTATAAGGACCAGCCGTAAATGTTGCTTACGGCCGCACCTGAAGAGATATTGATGATCGTTTTAGGGCAATCCATCCCCTGAAATGCGCCGATAAATTGACGGATTAACAAAATTGCACTGGTGTAATTAATGTTGATATTGGTCAAAACATCCGCTTCAGAGCTGTTAGAAACGATGCCTACCGGAAAGATTGCACCGGCATTGTTGATGAAAAGAACCTCTTCCCATGCTAAGTTGGCTAGCTCATTAAAATGGCCGCTAACTTTTTTGGCTAGGGTTTCTGGCTCAGCCAAGTCAACCGTAATGCT
>JAHDEN010000058.1:18754-32991 GCA_020628815.1 Chloroflexota bacterium
CGTCCGGCCGCTGCGCGATAGTTCTTTAATCGCATACCCATCATTTTTGAGCAGGGTAACCAATGCCGCCCCTAATCCCCGTGACCCACCAGTAATAATCGCTAGCTTCATTTTCTCTCCTGAAAGTTGCCCAAAAGCTAAGGCACTTTTGTTTCAATCATATCATCATTTGATTAGATGAGGAGTATTTAGGGGCAATTGCCATCAGCAAAGTATCAGAGAGCTGTTCAGAGATTAGGGTGTTGTTCCAAAATACATTTGCGGACTCCGGTCCGTTCGAAGCCGATGGCTAAACCTGATGATCGAGAACGAAACATATGATGCAAAAACCCTTTGAAATTGGACTTTATACCTTTGCCGAGCTGACACCTGATCCCACAACCGGGAATATGATTTCCCCGGCCGAACGGCTTAAAAACCTGCTCGAAGTTGCCGAACTGGCTGACGAGGTTGGTCTGGATGTGTTTGCCTTGGGTGAGCACCATCGGCCGGATTTTGTTTCATCTGCGCCTGAAGTGATTTTGTCAGCTATTGCGGCTCGCACCAAACAGATCAAGCTTAGCAGTGCGGTCACCGTACTCAGCTCTGATGATCCGGTGCGTGTGTTTCAACGGTTTGCGAGTTTAGATTTGCTGTCAGAAGGGCGGGCCGAAATCATAGCCGGCCGGGGGTCGTTTATCGAGTCGTTCCCGCTGTTTGGCTACGACCTGCGTGACTACAACGAACTTTTTGCCGAGAAGCTGGAGCTGTTGCTCAACATTCGGGATAACGAACAAGTGACATGGCAGGGGAACCATCGGGCCGCTTTAACTGACCAAGCAGTTTATCCACGGCCGTATCAAGATAAATTACCGATCTGGGTTGCGGTGGGCGGCACCCCCGAAAGTGTGGTGCGGGCGGCCAATTACGGTGTCCCGCTGGCTTTGGCCATCATCGGCGGCATGCCTGAACGGTTCGCCCCCTTTGCCCATCTCTATCGGGATGTGTTGTCACGCACCGGCCGGGACCCGCATGAATTGCCCATCAGCATCAATTCCCACGGCTTTATTGCGGATGACCGTCAACAGGCGATCGACGACGCCTTCCCATCCTTTAAACTGATGATGGACAAGATCGGCAAAGAGCGTGGTTGGGGCGGGGCAGGTATGCAAAAGCAGGAATTTGCGGAGTCAGCGACATTGCGCGGCGCGAATTTTGTCGGCAACCCGCAAGACATTATCGAAAAAATATTGTTTCAGCATTCGATTTTTAATCACAACAGGCTGTTGATTATGCCGGGGGTTGGCACCATGCCACACGACAAGGTGATGCGAATGGTTGAACTATTGGGGACAAAAGTGGCTCCCGCTGTACGAGAAGAGATCAACAAGAGGACGGCCGAAGCGGCTTGATAGGAAGCGTGCTTCGTGATGCGTTTCTAGACTGTTTGTCATTTTCTCCCTCTCAAAGAATGAGCGAGAGTATCAACTAGACGGCAACAGAGCTAAGAACCTCAAGAATTTCGCTTCCGTATTTATTTAGCCTATACGGGCCAGAAATCTCTCCGTATTCCATCAACTCTTCTTGTGTTTGTGGGTTCCCTTTGCCTATTTTCCAACACCCCTCTTTGTTAAGAATGATGTCTGAATCAACTCCCCGCTCGCGCGCACGGGCTTTGCGCCACTCAAGCATCGCGTCGTAGCGGTCCAAAATATCTTGGGCCGGTTTGGGATCGCGTCGCGGCCGTACCGGTGGGGGATCGTTATTGGCGCTTTTAATCGTGCGTAGTAAGTTTGTTCCTCGGCGGCGGACATACCAGCCTGGCATACCGCGCGTTTTAAACAGCTCTTCCATTGTGTTTGGGGGATCGGCCGCTAGCTGAACCAAACGTCGGTTATCAAAAATTTTGAACAAGGGCTGATTAAACTTTTCCGCTTCACGTTCTCTAAAAGCATGTAGCGCTTTGCAGATCGCTTTATTTTGCGGGAGCAGGTCACGCACCCCGTTTAGATCCCAAAATTTATCAGGGTTAAACGAATAGTCAGGCAAGTTTACTTTTGCCTGGAGCCAAAATGACTCAACCGCTTCTTCCCAATATCCAGCCTCTTTTAGCTTTTCGACAAAGTGATCGCGTAGGCGTAAAAGATAATGGGTGTCGTTTTGGGCATAGGCCAGCATATCCTCAGATAGTGGGCGTTTGCCCCAGTTAGCGGTTTGGAATTTTTTGTCTAACTCAACACCAAATACCCGGTTCAACACATTGGCCAAACCGATCTTTTCGATACCTAAAATGCGGGCGGCCCACATGGTGTCAAACAGATTGACCACATCCCAGTTGTAGATTTTCTTTAGCAGGATCAAGTCATATTCACTGGCGTGAAACACTTTTTCAACCGCAGGGTCTTTAATGATTTTCCCTAACAGCTCCATATCAATGTCTGATTGTGGGTCGATGATGTAGTCGGTTTCCCCGGCCGTGATTTGAATCAGGCAGACATCCTCTTTGTACACATACAGGCTATTTGATTCGAGATCAATCGCGATAATATCGTGTTGATTTAAATGGGAGATGCAAGCTTCCCAGTCAGATTGGTTGTCTATATAAGTGAATGAAGGGTTGGATGCCATGCTATTTGTCTTGTTCCAAAATTTCCTCTCGATACCATTCCCAGAAGTCTTGAACCCCTTCTAGAATTGAGATAGATGGATTGTATCCTAGTAATTTTTTTGCTTTGTCGATATTGGCCCATGTTTTTACCACATCGGCCTTGATTTTGGGTGTATTTACCAAATTGGCTTTACCCCCGGCTAGCTCTTCAAGCATTTCAACAAAGTCGATCAGTTTGGTTGGTTCACCCCGGCCGAGGTTGATCACCTCGTATCCCAAAGGTTTGTCTAATGCCGCTACCAACCCATCGGTGATGTCATCGACGTGGGTCCAGTCACGCCACATTTCGCCGTTGTTGTAGATTGGAATTTGCTTCCCTTTAGCTATGCTGTCTGCGACCAAATAGTTCATCATGTCCGGCCGACTAGCCCGACCATAGACGGTAAAGAAGCGTGTTGCCGTAAAATTTAGCCCAAAAAGGTGATGATACGTAAATCCGAGCATCTCTGCGGCCCGTTTGGCGGCCGAATAAGGCTGTAACGGCCGGTCACACGCATCTGTTTCTATAAATGGGATTTGCTCCGTCGCACCATAAATGGATGAGGTCGACGCCATCACAAAATTACCCACGTCGGTAAAGCGAGCCCCATCCATTAAATTTTGTGAGCCGTTGTAGTCTACCCGCACATAATATTCAGGATATTTAACCGCATTGCGCACCCCAGCCATCGCGGCCAAATGGGCCACCGCTTCGAATGCTTCATCCTCAAAAATCTGTAGCATCCGCTCACGATCTGTAATATCCGCCTCGATCATGCGGAAGTTTGGATACTGTTCCAGTTTTGCGGCGTTTTTGCGTTTGATCTCAACCGGATAGTAGTCGTTGAAATTATCTAGGCCAACAACTTCATCCCCCCGCTTGAGCAGTTTTTCTACTAGATGGTGACCAATAAATCCGGCTGCGCCCGTAACAAGAATTTTCATAGTTCAATTCAGAATTAAAATGCTGGTTTTATATCTTTTAATTGGAGCTGAAGGGTTGTGACATTGTTCCACGTATTTTCATCTATCGAGTACACGATATCCACAAAATCTGGAACACTACCGTACCAATACCCTAATCCAAACCCAATCGATTTCAGAATCTTACTATCATTAACCAGAAACGTGACCTGCAAATGATCCCCATTCTTTCCTACTGCACGGCTACTTTGTACCTCAACACGCTTGCTCATGAAGATGGGAGTAGGGTTTGCACAGCCGGTTGGCTCTAGTTTTTGCAATAAGGTGTAAAGGGCCGCGTCAACCTGCTCGATGTCGATTACCGCATCGATAGGGATGGTGGGGGTCAGTTCTACATCTTGAATTTCAGCTTTTATCAGCTCTGTGACACGCTGTTTGAACTCATCTAAATGCTCGTTGCGAATGGTGAGTCCGGCCGCCATTGCGTGCCCCCCATACCGGACCAGAATGTCTGAAACTTGGTCTAAAATTTTGGTGATGTTCAGTTCAGGAATTGAGCGGCAAGAGCCAACGCTCTCTTCTTCTCCCATTTCAAGGATGATGGCTGGCCGATAATATTTTTCTTTCAGGCGGCCCGCCACAAGCCCCACAATGCCAGGCTCAAAACTGTGATCGGCCGCAAACAAAACCGGCACGTCTTCTAGATTTTCCTCTGCGCCATCTGCAAAGATTTGTTCTTCCGCCTTGCGATGCAAGGCTTCGGTCAGCTGTTGCCGGGTCCGGTTTAGGCCGTTTAGCTCGGCCGCATATTCGCTGGCTTGGGCATGATTGCGGCTAAACAGCAGACGGGCGGCCAAATAGGCATAGCCGTCCTTTTGCGGTGCTTCGCCGCCGTTCCCATATTTTTGGTGGTAGCGCACGGCCGCCATGTCAACGGCCGGACCAATCCGACCGGCCGCGTTAATGCGTGGCCCGATCGTAAAACCGATATGGCTGGCCAATAAGCTGGCCGCATTCACTTTGGCCGCTGTCGTGAGAGCCAATAGCCCCGGTCGCAGATTCCCGTTCATCACTTCCAACCCGTCTATGACCAGCTGGCGATTTTCTTTGAGGAGGGGGGCGACATCAGCCACTGTGCCGATGGCGACAAGGTCGAGCAAGCTTTTGGGATCAAAATTTGCCGGCCGTTTGTTGTGCAGGGCGCAGGCTAACTTGTAACCAATCCCTACACCTGCCAGCATTTCTTCTGGGTAAGGGCAATCTTCCCGTTTGGGATTGATAATGGCGAGGGCGGCCGTGGGTAGCTCTGGCCCAAGGCTGTGATGATCGGTAATGATGATGTCTAGCCCTTCATCTGCTCCGTGTTGCACCTCGGCTACGGATCGAATGCCGCAGTCAACCGTAATCACCAGATCTGCCCCTTCGTTTTTGAGTTTGGTAAGTGCTTCTTTGTTTAGCCCATACCCTTCGTCTACACGATGGGGGATGTACGGCCGGACCTTGCTTTTGCTAAAGCCCAATCCCCACAACCCCTCAAGCATTAGCACGGTAGACGTTACACCATCGGCGTCGAAGTCTCCATAAATGATGACCAATTCGTCGTTGTCAAGCGCTTGCAAAATGCGCGAAACAGCAACGTCCATGTCTGCCAATAAAAATGGATCATCTTTGCCAAAGTAGCGTGATTCTAGAAACGCGCGCATTTCATCATAGGTTCCAATGCCACGGTTAACTAAAATTTGGGCGATTATAGGATGCAGGGAGGCGGTTTCTTGCAAGACTGCGGGGGGAATTGCAGGTGCAACCTGCCATCTTTTTGAGTTCTTGGCGATGTCAGGAGTCATTGAGTTTGATTATGGGTTGGGGGAGGTTAAAAGTCAAAGAAATTTACGATTTTAGATTGATGATTTTCGATAATGCTGTCATGCAAAACCGCTTGAGTTTGCGAGAATTTTTGGCTGCAATGGGCAACATTCAATTGGCAATACACAATGGGTAATTAAAAATACCCCGGCCGATAAATTTCTAGCAACCCGAGCAAATCAGCCTGCAATCCATGTTCAGTATGGTAACTGACCAGCCGCGCTGCTTTGCCGTCATGATCCATGCCGTCGAACTCTTCGGCCGGAACGCAGAGCATTTCAACAAAGCGGTCCAAGGTCCGGTCATCAAAATAAATGGCAACTTTGCGTTCGGTAGACAACACCTCCGGCTCCGGTTCCGGCACGCAGTACTTTTTATAGTAAGCCAAAATTTCATCCGGCCGATCCCACTTGCGGATGATGTCGTCTGGGAGTTCTAAATTATTGCGGTCAAGGCGCAATAGATCGAGCCGATCGAGATCAAGCATTTCGAGCGGCAGTTCGGCCAGCCGATTGTTTTTGAGATTGAGCTGGGCCAGTTGGGTTAGCTGGCCGATTTCTGGTGGTAAGGCTTCGATGGTGTTGTCGGCCGCGCTCAAAAAATTTAGGTTGGTCAGCAGACCAATTTCGGCCGGTAGCACAATCAGCTGGTTCCCACGCAGGCTTAGCCGGGTTAGATGGGTCGCTTGCCCGATTTCGGCCGGAAGTTTGGTGATCCCCATCCCACCCAAGTCTAGGGTTGGCTCTTGATCAGCGATATTTTGTTGGATTAGATCAACTATGTCTGTCATAGATTTACCAATTGTAGAGGTGTGGATGGCCCAAAATCGATTGTAAAGTGGCAAAATTATCAGGGCTAGCCCAGCCGTTGAAGTAATTCATATCTGCTCTTCGAAAATATTTTAATGACACTCATGGGGAGAATCATGTAATTCTAAGTTGCCATCCGTGGTGCTACCAAAAGGATTTAAAGCGTCTTTCAACAATCACAGTACTCGCTTAGCTGATTTTTGATACTTCTTCGAATAACCAACTATTTTTATTCTCTACAATGCCTAATTCTGGTTTTGTCAGTATTGCAGATTTGGTTTCAAGAGCGGCCTCAATCGCCTTTTGAGCATACTCTTGTGGTAAATCAGGCCAATCTAGGCGGTATAACAAAATTGATTTTATAGCAAACCATTTGAATCGATATGCAGGAAACATTTTGAGAGATGATGGAGAAAGGCACTGGTCCATTGCTTCTAGCACAGTCTTATACAAGTGTTTTTTATTATATTTGATTGCAAAAAGCCCCAAATAAACGGCAGAGGTTGTACCACTACTAGGTTTAACTTGTTTTAATTTCCATTCAAGGGAGTTAATAAGAGCTGTTTCTGCTTTATCGAGTTTGCTTTGCCATAAAAAGCATTCAGATTGAATTTGATAAACAAGTGAAAATTCGTGAGCAGCCTCTTCATCACCATAATTAACCAAGAGGTGATTTATTAAGTCGATAGCTGCATTGATTGACTCTTCTGTTCCAATTTCTTTTAAGGTAATTGCTTGAATTCTTAAATACTGTAATTTGTATTTGATTTCTCCGCGTTTTTTATGAAATTTTGCGAAAAATTCTTCTTGGTCTTCAGTAGTCCACGTTTTTTTACGATACCAATTATTCTTACTCATAGTCGGAAATCCTCTTTTAAGGAAATATTCGGTATAGTGATATGGATTTGCTCGTAATCAAAAGTTGGACCAATCAAGCCGTTTTGTTTACCGATCACCGCCCCACCGTCTCCGACCGTCGTTCCATAATCACCGTGTCACGCCAGGTTTGTGTGGTGGGGTGGAACGCAATGCGCTCACGCCGGCCGATGGTGCGGAATCCGTGCCGCTCATGCAGTTTAACGCTTGCTACATTTTCTGGAAAGATACTCGAATACAATGTCCATACTCCGGCCGCTTCCGACTCGGTCACAAGCGCACCCATCAGCGCCGTGCCGACCCCCATCCCCTGAGCATGATTAGAGACGTACACCGTAACCTCGCACACGCCTGAATAGACGACCCGTTTGCTGGTGGGGCTGAGCACGGCCCAGCCTGCAAGCGACCCATCCTGCAGTCGAGCAACCAAGCGGCAGTCCGGCCGTTTGCCTCCGATCCACGTTTCAAATTCAGGCAAATTTGTTTCAAAAGTGGCGTTGTTTCCGTTTAGCCCCTCTTCGTATATTCGCATCACTTCAGGGGCGTCTGAATCTTTCATGTGATCAATCGTGAAATTCATAGCACAGAATGATACAATAACAGGCTGGGAAGAGGTAAAAGTTTGTTGGTTTATTAGTTGGACAGTTGTTTAGGGGTTTGCCAAGCTCAACCATGGTCCAAAACTGAACTGATACCCTAACAAACTATCCAACATACCAACCACCCAACTAAAACATGAAACTCAAGAAACTCGTCGTGCAGGGGTACAAGACCTTTGCCAGCAAAACAGAATTCGTCTTTGAAGGTGGCATCACGGCCGTAGTTGGACCCAACGGCAGTGGCAAGAGTAACGTGGCCGACGCCATCCGGTGGTGTTTGGGTGAGCAAAGCTACAGCACCCTGCGTGGTAAACGTACCACCGACATGATCTTTTCGGGGAGCAAGACGCGTGCACGGGCCGGTATGGCTCAGGCGATTTTGACCCTCGACAACGAGTCTGGCTGGTTGCCGATTGAGTATTCAGAGGTGGAAATTTGCCGCCGGGCCTATCGCTCGGGTGAAAACGAATATTTGCTGAATGGGCAAAAAGTTCGGTTAAAAGATATTTCGGAGCTGTTGGCGGGGGCCGGACTTTCTGAACAGACTTACACGATTATCGGCCAAGGGTTGATTGATCGGGCCTTATCCTTAAAAGCGGACGAACGGCGGGCGCTGTTTGAAGAGGCGGCCGGGATTAGCCACTATAAAAGCCGTCGGGCAACGACGTTGCGCAAACTGCAAGATACCCAGCGGAATTTACAGCGTGTACACGACATTTTGGGTGAGCTAAAACCGCGCATGAAATCGCTTAAGCGGCAGGCGGATCGGGCTGAAAATTACAATCTGATCCAAGAAGATCTGAAAGAGATGCTCCGGACCTGGTACGGGTTCCAGTGGGAAAAGTCTAAAAACGAGCTGGTGGCTAAGCGGGCCGAGGCGGCCACGGCCGAAAAAGCGTGGAACAAAGAGCGGGGCGGCATGCTGGACGAGCAGACCCAGCTAGACAAGGCCAAAGAGATTCTGCACGAAACGGAAGCGGCGATTCAAGAGATTGACGTGCGGCGTGAGGAAGTGCGGGAAGTGCTGGAGCGTGTCCGCCGTGAGGTTGCCATCCTAACCGAAAGACGAGCGTCGCTAGAGCGGCAGTTGGCCGAGAGCAAAGACGATGTGCCGCTTTTGGAAGAGCAACAGGGCTCGGCCGAGGCTGAGCTGAACGCGGCCGTGGCTGAGTTAACCGGCGTGCAACAGGTTTTAGACAACCATCGGGCCACACTGCAAACGTTTGAAAAGAGCTTTGCCGGACAGCAAGAAAAAATTAATGTGGCCCGCAAAAATGTAGCCAATCTGGAGCGACAAGAGCGTGAAACGGGGAATCTGCTGGCACAGCGTGAAGGGCAGTTGGCCCAGCTTGAAGAACGGCTGGCAGAAGCCCAAAAGCGGGCGCAGGGGGATGGGGACAGCAACCTGGATCAGCTGGGCAAAGACGGGGAAAAGTTTGGCAAACTGGTGGCTGACGCTAAAGAAAAAGCGGCAGACTTGCAGGCGGACCGGCAAAAAGTTCGAGATCGGGAGCGTGAGCTAGAAAAAGAGATTAAAAATAAGCGACGCGAGCTAGATGGATCACGCAAAAGTTTGAGCAAAGCAACCCGTGAGATTGCGAGTTTGCAAGCCAAAGTTGAAATGCTGGACCGGATGCGCCAAAAAGAGGCGAGCTTTGGAGATGACATTCAGGTTGTCGGCCGCTTGTCTGAATTTCTGACGATTCCGGATGAGGTGAGCTTGCCGATTGAACTGGCGATGCAGTCACGCCTCTCCGCCGTGGTGGTGCCAGATGAGACAAATTTATGGCGCATCGTGAACGGGCGCCAGCCGGACAGCTCGCTCGATATCTTGGTCCAAGGTGATGGTGGGGCAAAACGGCCCGATCTGCCTAAAAACGCATTGGGTTGGGCCAGCGATTTGGTCAAAGCGGCGTCGGGTAAAGCCAAAAGCGTGGGGCAAATTCTCGGCCGGATTGTGGTGGTTGAAAACGGTAAAGATGCGTGGCAAGCGGCTCAAAGCCTGCCGGCCGGGTATTCGGCCGTTAGCAAGGATGGCTTGATTGCTCATTCTGGAGGCCTGGTCGAATTGCCCCGTTTGGACGTACGCAACAGCGCGGTTGCTCGTGAAAATGAGTTTCGTGAAGCGCAAGCGGCTTTTGACACGGCACAAGATAATTTTGGCGATTTAGATAACTCGGTGGCAGAGCTGCAAAAAGCGGTTCGGGACATGAACGGCGAGCTAGAAAGCCAGCAAAAAGAGCGACGCAAGCTCAACAACTCGGTGCAAGAGGCGGAGAAACAGGTGAATCTGGCTCAACGTGATTTGGATCGTGTTGAACAGCAAAAAGCGTTTATCGAACGGCAAAGTTCCGGCCGACAAAAAGAGATTGATACGCTGACAGAACGGATCACCAAAACCCAGGCTGACATTGACAGCGCCCGAGAAAAAAGCGTGACGGTAGAGGCAGACTTGGGGAAAGCGCGTGAGGCGCTGGCCGCTTTGCCGGTGGGTGAAGCGGAGCAACAGCGTGATCAGCTTAAACAGCAAATGCAGGCGAGCCAGTCGATTTTAGACGGCCGACGGGCGATTGTTGACTCGCGTCGGGCGACGATGGGTCAGCTAAAAAATCAGCTTGAACGGTTAAAAACCCGGCGCAAAGAGTGGTCAACGGCGTTGCTCAAGATGGAAATTCCGGCCGCGGCCAAAGACCTTGAAAAGAACGAAGCGGAGATGAAGGAGCTAAACGAAAAGTTGGTTCCACTGCGCGAAACGCAAAAAGTGAAAATGCGTGAGATTCGTGATCTTGAAGGTAAATTGGCCGTGTTGCGCCGCACGGTGCAAAGCATCGAGACTGGATACACCAATGCGAAAATCGCCCTGACCGCCAGCGAAACCCGCATCGAAAACCTAAAAGACCGCATTCGCAATGACATCGGGATTGTTGAGTTGGCCTATGATGCGGAAAAAGAGGGTGAGGCGCAGGTGGGGCTAACCCCGTTGCCGATTGATGAGCTGGTTGAACAGCTGCCCACGGTTGATGAGTTGCCTGAGGGACTGAATGAAAATATTCAAAAATTGCGCGGGCAGATGAGCCGGATGGGAGCCATCAATCCAGATGCCCCGGCCGAGTATAAAACGGTGGCTGAGCGGCACGATTTTCTGGAAGAGCAGATTCTGGACTTGAATCAGACGGAAGAGCAGCTGCGCAATGTGATTGATGAGCTGGATGAGCTGACGTCTAAGGCGTTTAAAGAGACGGTTGAAAAGGTAAATGTGGAATTTGGCCAAATGTTTACCCGCCTGTTTGGCGGTGGCTCGGCCGAATTGAACCTAACTGATCCTGACGATTTGACGGTGAGTGGTGTGGAGATTATCGCTCAGCTGCCCGGCCGACGGCCGCAAGGGCTGGCCCTGCTGTCGGGTGGCGAACGCTCATTGACGGCCGCGAGTCTCATCTTCTCGCTACTCAAAGTGTCGCCTACCCCATTTTGTGTGATGGATGAGGTTGACGCGGCCCTTGACGAGGCGAACGTCAATCGCTTTAGGGATGCGTTGAGCGAGCTGTCGCAAAACACACAGTTTGTGGTGATTACACACAATCGGGGGACGGTGCAGGCAGCATCCACCATCTACGGGATCACGATGGGGAGCGACAGCACCAGCCAAGTGATTTCGGTCAAGCCGGAAGAGTACGTGCATCAGGATCGTTTGGCGTTGGGTTAGGCAGTGCTGATTAGGCTGACATAATCAATCAATATGGATTTCTATTTCCACCGTGGCGAACAAATTCTTGGAGGAATTAAAGTTCTTGATGAATTTAAACAGGATGCCTTCACTCTGAAGCTGCTTGAGAGGGAAAGTGACTACGATCTACTAAAGTATAATTTTAAGAACTGGAAAGGGGCCTTGGTTGCCACGGCAGAACAAGAACAATTCATGTTTCCAACCCACATGATTCGTGTCAACGGCGTCCGCTTCGGCCGTTTAAAGAAAATTTCAACACGCGGCTGGAAGAAAAAATATCTGGTAGATATTTTAGACCCCCATGACTATGAAATTGAGGGTTCGTTTGTGGGGATGGATTGTGAAATTAAGCGGAACAAGCAGGTTGTTGCGACTGTCAAAAAAGAAAATATTAGCCAACCACAACTGTACAAAATCTCATTTGGTAAAAAAGAAGAAAATGTGATTCCGTTGCTGGTCGCCATATTAATCATCTTCAGGCGTGGTTAATGGATTTTGGTCGGCTGGCGTTTTAGGTGGTTCCACATGATGAATGAATGGGGGCCGACCACAGCGTGCAGAAGATCTGCCTACAGCGAGGGACCAAATACAAGAATATTCGGCACCTGTGTAGCAATAGGTGTCGGTGGAGCAATCGCGATAAGACTAATATCAGGGAGATCCATTATTGGATCACCGATGTAAGGTCCTCCAAATGGGGCAAGATAAGAAGGCCGTTGAAAGCTCATTGTGTAAGTTTTTGTTTTATAATGATTTGGCTGGCTTTAGAAGAAGCCAGCCAAAATAATCACGTTTTCTTGTTAGAAGAGACATTTGTATGGAAGACAATAATGAATTAATCGAAATTCCAACTTTACGAGGCAGCATATACATTTCGAAATTCGAGCTCCCTCTCCAGATTTACGTACAAGTAAGTGGCCTGAATGCTTTGTCGTTAGACTCCCTTAACTTTTTTTGTAACCGAGAAAAATCCTTTGGAAAAAACTGGCATCCCCTTTACTCAGATGGAATGTATCGGAAATTAGAATTAGATGTATACAAAGTTACTGAAGAACCGGCAATTCAAGAAATAGGAGAAGCAGTCATTCATCGAGCAAGAGAGTTAAAAACTGTAAACGTGGAGCTCATGAATTGGGTTTCATTGTTCTGGAATTACAAATCGCACGACGAAAATGAAAATTTTGCAAAAAGTGGCCGCAAGCGATTTAGAATCCGCAATGGTGAAGCATTACCTTGGGAAGAAAATCAAGAGTTTCAACAAAAGCTAATACCGCTTAAAAGGCTAGTTTTGTCTATTGAGGCTTTGGAAGTTCAGTTGCTTGATGAGCTCTTTAAGGTGTACGGATATTCTCGGATTTCAAATATGGGAAGCCAGCATGCAAAAGATCTGATTGATAAATCTTATGCATCTCCGAACAAGCAAGCCATTAAATATTTGCAAAAAGCGGCAAGTTTAGATGAAAAAAGTTTTATGGCCTACAAAGCATTTAATTCACTGGGTGATGTTTATTTAGCCGAAGGAGATAATGATCTAGCATCTGAAAATTACACTCAATCGATTCAAGCGATTGAGTCTGTTACTCGAAACCCCCAATCATGGACAAAGAAATTATTCTTGTTGAGAGGATTGTCTCTGGCAAAGTTAGGTAAAATACAAGAAGGATTAGAAGATATCAGATTTGGATTGCAAGGTATAGAAGAACCAGAAAAGTACTTCGAAATTTATAAGTCTGAATATCAAGAAGCTCTCGGATTGTTGAGCAAATATTCTTAATCCATGTGGGAGGCGAGCCTCTGCTCCGGCCGGTTTCTGACGGTGTTCGCACCAACTTTATCTTTCAATCATCGGCCGGTCCCTTGCGCAAACTCGGCCGATTCTATTTGCGCAGGGTTTGGCTGTAAGCATCGCAAAAGGCTGCCGGGGGGAAAATGATGTTGTATGGCAAGGATGAGAGAGTCAAAACGACGTGATTCTATCAAATACCGAATGGTGAGTTTGTAAGCTAAGCCTAAAGTCAGCAAATGCAAGATGGTGGTGTGGCGAGACGCCGACCACAGTTCGCAGAAGACCTGTCCACATCGAGGGGAGTGGGAGATAAATTTACAGTGGATAATATCTCAATTCAATATGTATGTAATCCAATTGTTGCATTGTCAGTATTTCCGATATCTGGGTTAATTGGTTTTGTTTATGCGAAGTTTTTTGCTGATGAGGATTTTCAACTTGAAACTGCTGTTAAAGTTCTGCCAATACTCATAGGGTTCATAATTTTACTGAACTTCCTTTTTTGTTCTTAAGCATATGTAACCTCACTATACGTTTGTTGGTTGTTGTGTGATCTACTTGGCGGTGGCGAAATCTTCACTCCGGACAGTCTCCTCACCGTGTCCACATCACCTTTATTAGCTCAAATTTCAAGCTTGACGATGTCGGCAATCGGGTTGAGTTAATTTAAACACTTAAAAACCCAACGGCCGTGGCCGAAACAACCGCCTACTCTTACCCGCTTTCACCTAAAAACGATGGGACACCTACACGACCTATATAAGTTCGCATCACAATTAATACACAATTCCGCCAGATACTCGCGTTTGAAATTTCCCGAGATGGTTGTATTTAGTTGTATCTTGGACCCATTTAGAATACGACGCAGGGCCCATGCGCTTGTCTATGAATCTCTCTAAACTGCCATTATGCAATCAAAAAAACCTTTTATCCGGCTGACACATTTCTGCCATATTTAAATTAAATAATGGGACTATCTTCGGATAAGAAAATGATCGTGCTGGATGAGATGGAAATGAAAACATGC
>JAHDEN010000280.1 GCA_020628815.1 Chloroflexota bacterium
ACTTTAGCCGACATTGCTTAAAGGCAAATAATTATGATTTCACCGCGTAACAACACACTCAAAGCCCTGCTCCCCATTTCACTTATTTTAATGACAGCGTTTCTCTTTGTAGCCGTGATGGCTCAAGAAAGTGATGCTCCTGACACGTTGCCACTTGGCCCACCCCCCACACCCGGTGGCGGCTGGGAGGGTGAGGTTTTTGTGCGGCCGGAACCTTCTCAGGATCGGTCATTAAACTCTGTGCTTGATCTTGGTAATGACAGCTGTGTTGACGCTGGTGAACTTTTGTTGACCTACGACGGATTTATCGTTGAAGGTGTGGGAGATCAAACTCAAAATATCGGCTCGTTTACCAGTGAGCTTGCTCCGGCTTCACCGGCAGACCCTCCTTTGGCGTGCTTAGGCGGCACCGCACGGCCGCAGGGGTATCGCTCGGTTTGGTATAAGGTCACCGCACCTGTGGGTGGCATGATGACGGTTGAAACGGTCACCGATCAGGATTACAAGCGAAACTATGATACGGTAATCGGTGTCTTTATCGATCAATCGGCCGGGGCTTGTACCGCACTAACACCTGTCACCTGCAATGATGACCATGACGCATTTTTGTCAAAAGTCACTTTTCGCGCAGAAGCCGGACAAGAATATATTATCGAGGTGGTTGACCGAAACATTGCGGCGAGTGGTCCGATCTTTTTAAACCTAGAAGTGTCTATGGAGCCTGATTCGGGCTGGGAAAATGTAGGGACCGGTATGCCGCATCGGGTTAGCCGACATGCGGTTGTGATGGACGGGACAGACGCCTATGTGATCGCAGGCCAGAATGTGCTCCAGCCATCCATAAAACGGTTGGGGCAGATGTGGAAGTACGAAACTGACACTGAAACATGGACCCTGTTGCGCGATATGCCTGCTAACGAATCTATCGACGGCCGAGGCTATTCAGCGACTGATGCGGCTTTAATTGGTGATCAGATTCACATGATTTCTGGCTATGTCGGCAGTGCGGATAGCTACGCGGGTGACCACTGGGTGTATGACATCCCTACAAATTTATGGTTTGTTAAAACAGATTCCCCAATAAACTGGAATGATGCAGTAGGCATGAACGGCCCTGTAGGGTACAGCGAACTGTCTGAGTTTACAGATAATAGCGGGACCGGATTTTACCTGACTGGTGGGTTGGCTGGTCAACCATTGGCTGGTGGTGATCCGAATAAAGTTCGGGTCTCGGCCGAAGTTCGGAAATATGTTGTCAAGGATGACACTGTGTCTTGGCTGACCAAGCCAGACATGACTACCGCTCGTTATGCACATACATCGGCCGTTATTGGATCAAGTTTGTGTGTTGCCGGTGGACTAACTGTTGGGACAAATGCACAAGGTGAGCCTGCGGATCAAATTGTTCAAGTTGTTGAATGCTACAACGAGTTTGGCGGCGGAAATATATGGCGTGTGATGGAGCCGATGAACACGGCTCGCTTTTACGCAGGTAGCGCCGTAGGTCCAGACGGGACATGGTACGTGTATGGGGGCCGTGATAAAGATCAAAACTATGTGAATACGGTTGAAGCGATCAACTTACGGGACCCGAATGCAAAATGGGAAGTCTTGGATGTTAGTTTCAACATTGATGATCCGGCCTTTGCTTGGTTGAGAGGTGGGTTCATCGATGAACGGCTCTATCTGTTTGGTGGGGATATTCCAAACGACTTGCCGACCGGTGTTGTGCAGAATCATGATTTTTCAAACCTATCTCTTTTGCCAATCACCACAACATTGGGGATAACCACTCCATTTAATATTTATCTGCCTCAAATAGCTGGTGAAAATGCAACACCACCGACGGCGCCTGCTTCAGCACCGTTGGGAGCCCCAGAAATTTTTGTTGGGTCTCACGTAACTGATAATTTTGAAGGGCCATCAGATGCCTATGAGGTCTATCAGTTTAATCCTACGACATCGGTCAGTGTGATGTTCGACTTAGATGTGCCTGATGATGCTGATTATGATTTGCTGCTTTATGATGTGAATAAAAACCTGATCATTGTCGGCAATAATGTGGGCCGATTGGGTGAGTGGCTGTACGCTCAATTGCCGGCCGGCCGCTATTATCTGGTCGTTGCTCGGGTGGCTCCCCCACCTTCATTACCGCCGGTAGGCGAGAAATACGAGCTATTTGTGACAAACTTCACCCCATAGGAGTTCGCTTTTTATGTCTCTGCGCATCCTCCACTTTGCTGACGCTCATATCGATATGGTTACATCCGGCCGGATAGACCCTGAGTCGGGCTTGCCCGTGCGTGTGACTGATTTTCTGCACGCTTTAGATCAAATTGTTGATCGGGCGATTGCTGAAAAAGTTGACTTGGTGGTGTTTGCAGGGGATGTGTATAAAGATCGGAATCCGCAACCAACCTATCAGCGCGAGTGGGGCAAGCGGATCATGAAGCTGTCAGCAGCCGGTATCCCTACCGTTTTGCTGGTTGGTAATCATGATGTGGCTCGTGGTAGCGGCCGTGCTCACACGCTGCAGGAGTTTACAACACTCGACGTGCCTCATATCTTTGTCGGGGACAAATTCGCCTTGTTAGGGCCAGACGAATTGGGCATCAAGGCTCAAGTAATCACAGTCCCTTGGGTTTCTCGCAGCGCGTTGATGACGTTGCAAGAATCGGCCGGAAAAAGCGTGATGGAAATCTATTCCGAGCTTGAAGAGATTATTTCCAATGCTGTTTCACGTCTCATAGAACAGGCTGATCCAGACCTCCCTTTAATCTTGACCGCCCATGCATCTGTGTACGGAGCGAAATTTGGTAGCGAGAAAATGGTGATGCTGGGGCATGATCTTGTGCTGAGCCAAAGTATTGTCAGAGATCAAAAGCTAGATTATGTCGCCTTGGGTCACATCCACAAACATCAAGAGTTGAACGGTGGTTCCCATCCACCGGCCGTCTATTCAGGCTCCATTGAACGGATTGATTTTGGCGAAGTGAATGAAGAAAAAGGGTATGTGCTGGCGACAATCGACCATAAAAAACGGAAAACCGATTGGTCGTTTATGCCGTTGAAAACGCGACGCTTTATCGATTTAAAGCTAGATACACCTGACTCTGAAACATTTATGGCTGATATCATGGGGCAGCTGCCAGATCCCAAACGTTTGAGTCAAGCCGTTTGCCGTGTGCAATTAAACTACCCTCGCGATTGGGAACCTTTGTTGGATGAGGCTCAGATCGTTCAACATTTTGAAAAAGCGCATAGTATCCAAATTATCAAACACACAGAAAAGGCCAAAAGATCCCGTTTGGGAGACACGCTAGAAGTTGAGGAGATGAGCCCGCTAGAACTTTTAGATACGTATTGGTCTACGATGGGGATGGAGGCTGATGAGGCTGAGATTTTGCAATCGATGGCTCAGGAAATCTTTGCGGGGATTGAAGACGTAGGCTAAGCACAATCAGCGTGTAAAAAGAAAAAAGGGCCAGTGCTTAAAAACACTGGCCCTTTTTATATGATGGATGCCAACCGTGTAACCCCTATTATAGCGTACTTTGAAAAATATTTCAGCCCCAATTTTTGCTAAATCCGGCCGAATCTAGAAATTGGCTCATCTTCGGCCGGATTATTCCTTAAAAAATTCAATGTTTCATCAATTACTGAACTCAAATTCATGAAACATGAACAAACAAGAGTCGGCCGACACCGTCCGTTTTAGGAATCAGGAAAATACTTCAGGCTTGAGCACCGCAATGAAAGGTAGATTTCGATAAAGCTGACCAAAGTCTAGGCCGTATCCCACCACAAATTCATCAGGCACTTCAAAGCCCAAATAATCAATGGGGATCTCTACTTTATGGCGGGTCGGTTTGCTTAGCAGAGAACAAATCTTTAATGATTTCGGTTTTCTCGCTTTTAGATTTTCTAGCAAATAAGAGAGGGTTAAGCCGGTGTCGATGATGTCTTCTACAATTAGCACGTCCCAACCTTCGATAGATGATTTTAGGTCGAGTGCGATCGCAACAGCTCCACTGCTGACTGTGCTATCTCCATAGCTTGATACCGCCATAAAGTCGATAACGTGCGGTACTTTGCACGCCCGGCTTAGATCGGCCATGAACATGTAGCCGCCTTTTAAAATACACAAAAACAGAAGGTTTTCTGAGTCAGCATATTCGGCATCTAACTGTTGGGCTAATTCTTGAATGCGGGCCTGCATTTTTTCTTCGTCTATTAAGACATAATCGATGTCAGCGTAAAGGTCTTTCATAATGTGTTTTGGGAAATATAGGTTAAATGCACTGTATGTTCTGAATACAAGTGCTTGGCCACTTAAGAGCGGCTTATAGTTATTGATTTCTGGCTGGCTTTACTGCGTGGCATTGTCGGCAACGGGCTTCATACACTTCGGCCGCGCCCACCATCACAACAGGGTCGTCCCATGCAGCTGGTTCGCCGTCAATTAGCCGTTGGGTTCGGCTAGCTTCTTCGCCACAAACAACACAGATTGCGCGCAGCTTGTCTACAACCTCTGCATTCGACAGAATGATTGGCATCGGGCCAAATGGTTCACCACGGAAATCCATGTCTAGCCCAGCGCATAAAACACGGTATCCACGATTGGCAAGTTCTTGAACAACTTCAACAATTTCCCAGTCGAAAAACTGAATTTCATCAACCGCGACAACATCAACATCATCTTTTAGATTGTTTAAAATGTCGGCCGCGCTTGGCACAGGCGTTGCATCAGTATATGTCCCCGAGTGAGAGGTCACTTGTTCAGCATGGTATCGTTTATCAATTGCGGGTTTAAATACCTGTACGGTTTGTTTTGCGATTGTGGCCCGTCTAATCCGACGAATAAGCTCTTCTGTTTTCCCGCTAAACATACTGCCACAAATAAGTTCGATTCTCCCCTTTTGTTCCATAATTAATCTCCAATTTTATGCAAAAAAAAAGCAGACACGTTTCCGTATCTGCTTTATTTTATCTGATTAGTTCAGAAGTGGTGAAAAAGTGTGTCAGGCGATTTGAAAACAGCCTTACTCGATCAACCCTTCTGACCGCATGTACCGTTTGATTGCGATAACTGCTTGTTGTCCAACACTTTGTAGAGCCAGTAGCGCATCTTCGCCACCTTCTTCGTAAAGTGCCAAAACATCACCAACGGTGGTTAAATCTGCATTTAATAGTGCATTTTCACCACGTTTTCCAAGCTCAAACGCATCAACTGTGTAATTGCGTGGATCGGTTTTGTCTTCGGTTTCAACAACTTCAGCCTCTGTCGCCATTTCTGTACGACGTTGCAAACGGCGCATGAAGCGGTCTACTTGACCTTCGGTGTCTAGCATGCGTGCTTCACCGGTGTAAAACGGATGGGTTCCTGACCAGACGTCAACAACGATGCGAGGTTGTGTGGCACCAATGGTCATCACTACCTCACCGTCGCAGACAACTTCCGCTTCAGGATACCATTCTGGATGGATATCTTTCATTAATCTGCTGCTCCTGGGACTTGAACTGGGGTTACAGAAACCCGTTTACGTCCTTTACGAATATCGAAGGTTACAATGCCTTCGATTAGGGCGAAAATAGTGTGGTCTTTGCCCACGCCTACATTCAAACCAGGTAAAAAGCGGGTTCCACGTTGACGCAGGATGATGTTTCCTGGATTAACGTGCTCGCCACCAAATTTTTTAAATCCAA
>JAHDEN010000281.1 GCA_020628815.1 Chloroflexota bacterium
TGAGTCCTTTTGCCTAAAAATTTTCCATGTCAGGGCGAGCCATCGGGGCTGCGCCTAACGATGACTAGCCTCTACGAGCGTTTGCGCAACATCTGAAAAAATTGCTGCAGCATCTCCAGCGCCTCATTCGCCATGACCCCCCGTGTTACCTCGATCTTGTGATTAAACTGCCGCTCCCCTTCCGGCCGAGGCTCTAAAATCGACACGATCGACCCATCTGCCCCAAATTTAGTATCGGCCGCGCCGTAGACCAAGCGTGGCAAGCGAGCCTGAATCATCGCACCCGCACACATCGGACACGGCTCAAGCGTGCAATAAAGCGTCACATCGAGCAGCCGCCAGTTTTCGAGTTTTTGCGCTGCTTCTTTCAAAGCAAACATTTCCGCATGGGCGGTAGGGTCTGTGTCACTTTCTTTCCGGTTGTATCCCCGGCCGACAATTTCCCCATCGTAAACCGCAATCGCCCCTACAGGCACCTCTTCTAAATCGGCCGCTTTTTGGGCCTCGGCAAGCGCCATCCGCATAAAATGTTGATCGAGTTCGTGTTGATCCATAATTAAAATTATAAAGGTGAAAGGATAAAGGATAAAGTAACGGCGTGAAACTATTTTTATCCTATCCACTTAAGCCTTTATCCTTTCTAACTCATGACCGCAACCTCCAATCCCAACGAACATCAATTTATCACCGAGCCAAATAAAGCGATGGTGACGCTCGCCATCCCGGTTTTGTTTTCGCTCATCGCTGAGCCGATCACAGGGCTGATTGACACCGGCTTTGTGACCCGCTTGGGAGTCACCCCGCTGGCCGCATTGGGGATAGGTACGGCCGTGCTATCACTTGGATTTTGGGTCTTTAACTTTTTAGGCATCAGCACCCACACCGGCGTGGCCCAAGCGCTCGGCCGGGGAGAAGTTGATGAGGCATCAAAAATAACCGGACTGGCGCTGATCATTGCGTTTGCGTTGGGCGTCTTGGTGATTTGTGTGGTCTGGCCCTTGGCCCCGATCATGGCTCGCTGGGCAGGCGCCATCGAACAAGAAGTGGTGGATACGGCCGTGGTGTATGTGCGCTACCGGCTGTTTGGCGCACCGGCCGTGATTATGCTGATGGTTGTGTTTGGCACGCTCCGTGGCTTGCAAGACATGGTATCCCCCATGATTGTGGCGATCGGGATTAACGTGCTCAACATTGTGCTCGATTGGGTGCTTATTTTTGGCGTTGGCCCGTTTCCTGAATGGGGGATTGCGGGAGCCGCGGCCGCGAGTGCCATGGCCCAATGGGTCGGCGTTTTGTGGGCGATTGGGGTTGTCGTGCGCAAATTAGGGATGCCAGATTCAATTGATTTTTCCCAAACTTGGAATCTGTTTAAAGTGGGTGGTGATCTGTTTGTCCGCTCAGGCATGCTCATTCTGTTTCTCTTTTTCGGCACACGAGTCGCCAACCAAATGGGTGCAGAGGCCGGGGCCGCACATCAGGTGATTCGCCAGCTGTGGATCGTGGCAGTTTTTATTATGGAAGCCTTTGCGGAAACAACCCAAAGCTTAACCGGCTACTTTTATGGGGCGAACATGATCAAGCAGACCCGACGGGTGGCATGGTATGGCACATTGTGGGGGTTCGGAACCGGGGTTGTTGTGGCGATTTTATTAGCCGTTTGCACCAGCTTGGTGACGCAGTGGCTTTTGCCAAACGATGCCCTAATCCTCACTGTATTTACGGCCGCATGGATCCCGACGATCATCTCTCAGCCATTTAACAGCTTGGCCTTTATTACTGACGGGGTGCATTGGGGGACCGGCGATTATGGCTACATGCGCAACGGAATGTTAATTGCCTCGATTGTTGGGATCGCCGTATTGTGGGGGATTGAGCAGAGCGGATCAACCAATTTAGCTTTGGTTTGGTATGCGACTGTGTTATGGATCGTGTTGCGTTCAGCTTGGGGTCTGGTCAGAATTTGGCCCGGTGTTGGTAAATCTGCCCCTTTAGCTGTCTAATTCAGCCATGATGGTTGAACTAGATCCCCAAACAGATTTTTTTGTAATCGAAAATTTTAAGTTTCAATCTGGTGAGAGCCTGCCGGAACTGCGCCTGCATTACCGTACACTAGGCACGCCTCAAACGGATGGATACAGTAGAATCAATAATGCTGTGCTGATTTTGCACGGGACAAGCGGGTCGGGTGAAGGATTTTTGGCCCCTCATTTTGCGCAAGAGCTATTCGGCCCCGGCCAGCCGTTAGACCTAGAAAACTGTTTTGTTATTTTGCCCGACAATATCGGGCATGGTGAGAGCAGTCGGCCGTCTGACGGGTTAAAAGCCAGTTTCCCCAAATATGGCTATCACGATATGGTCAGAGCTCAGCATCAACTCATCACCGAACATTTAGGGTTGAGCCAGCTCCGTTTGGTGATGGGAACCTCGATGGGAGGGATGCACACGTGGATGTGGGGTTACTTGTATCCAGACATGGTGCAGGCGCTGATGCCGATGGCCAGCGTGCCAACTGAAATCGCCGGCCGGAATCGGATGTTAAGACGCATGTTGATGGAAGCCATCCTGCAAAGCCCCGACTACAACGGTGGCGATTATGACGAGCAGCCGTATGGGCTAACGGCCGCGATGCACATCTTGCTGCTCATGGTCAATTCTCCTTTCCAACTGCAAAAGCTGGCCCCTGATCAGAAAAAAGCGGACGGAATGTTTGACATGCTGATGAAGGGGTTTATCGGCCGGTTTGATGCCAATGATCTGCTCTATCAGTTTGCCTCCTCGGCCGATTACAACCCGGAGCCGCATCTTGAAAAGATTATCGCCCCGCTGGTTGCGATCAATGCGGCCGATGATTTGGTGAATCCGCCAGAGCTGGGCTTATTTGAAGAGCTAATCAAACGGGTCCCCAACGGGACCGCCATTGTGCAAGACGATTGGCCCAACCTGCAAGGGCATCGATCCCACTCATTTGCCAAGCTGTGGAAGCATCATTTGATGGAGCTATTGGAACAATCTGCATAGATGGCGGGAGCCATTGGTATCAACTTTAGTCATTTTTCCGAGGGCTCAAGCCCTTGTTTAAGACAAGAAACCTGATCAATCAGGTTGAAACGGCGGCCAGAGCCCGATTTATCGGGCTTCTTATTTTAAGCGCAGGATTGATCCTGCGAGATGGGGCAGGTTTTTAATCAATAAGCCCCCTTCGCACCCTACCGATCAACACTATTTGCCAAAGTTGTAAGCTCATTCACCAAGGTTTGAAATTCCGCTAGCTCAAACGTGGCAGAATGATGGTCGTATGTCATTAGCGCAACCGCATCACTAAACAGCGTTTCTGGCATATTTTTCCCCCACTTGCCCCTAAAAATAATGCTGAGCTTGCGCACACTGCGGCCGGTGCTGGCGAGCCTGTCTCCGCTCATCGTTCCGGCAGGGTGTGCATGAACGGCCGCAAATTGATAGATCGCATCTTGTGCTTCTGTGGTTAAAACACCCGTTTGTGGCACAGCCAGCCAAGTCTCGCCAAAGGTGTCTGGAACCCCATCTAGCTTTCTCCTCCGGGTCATACTAAAGTCTGAGAATTTTTTGTTTTGAAGCGGCACAATGACCTGAATTTTGAGGACGCGCACAGTGCGGGGGCCGTTTGTGTTATGGGTGCGATGGGTATCTTGGATGATGCGATAGCCAAACGGCCGGCCGTTAGATTCTCCTCCATACACATTTTGAATATCCTGATCACCATCAACCAAAAGCTGATAGCCACCCTCTTCTGCTAGCCGTTTGTGTTCGCTACGGCCGCGCAAATTATTGCGCAATGCCCGAAACGAAAAGTAGCCAAACAGCCCGATTAGACCAATAGCAACAAGACACGTTAGCGCGACAGTTAATCCTTCCATTTTTCACCTTTCCCAGAGCTGAAACTTAAAATGAGTATGTTAAAAGTATAGCGTCGGCCCGTTCTATTGGTGCCTCAAACCGATTGCGAGATGTCTCAGGTTAGATGATTCGAATCTCGCGCACCCATTTGACTTGGCGCAAAGCATTGTCCGTTTCAGACGGAACCACGAGCCGGACGAGCCCCTGAATTCGGCGCAGTTGCTCGTCGTTTGAACGATGGCAGATCAAAACGGGATCGTGATCGGCCGGGACCAACTCATCTCTAAACAACCTGTTCCCAAACTCATCCGCACTAATCACCTCAACCTCATTCCATTTAGCTTGCGCACCCAACTCTTGATTGATGAGATCGAGCAGGCCGACCCCCTCAAGTTTGTACGGGCCGTGCATCCCATGATCGGTCATGTAAGTGTAGGCCGGAATGGTTGTCTGATCATAGTCGGCCAATAAGTCAGCCAACGAGATTTCCCTTTTGTCTCTGTTGGGAGCCACAAAAATTATGGTCGGATCGATGTAAGGCGGTTCAGGATTGTTGTCGTGGGAGTGTGGTTGGAGTGGGTCGTGATTTTCTAGATGATTTGTGTTCATACAATGGTCGCTTTGCTTTCAACAAAATGCAGCGCATTTTGCCAAACCCAACAAAGTTGGGCCATTGCCGATTGTACGTTGCCAATTGAGTATTGCCCATTTACGGCAAGGGTTAGCGCCAGAAAATTAACGCTCGCCAAGAAATAAATCCTTGTTTGGCGAGCTTGTTGTTTCAAACTGAACCTTTTGCCCGATAATGGGCAATACTCAATTTTCAACGGGATAACGTAAGGCCCGACAAACTTCTAATACAACCGGCTTATACTTTGTGAAAAAATGCACATGCTCAAAGGCAATCATGTTCGAGCGATTTAAGACGCCTAAACTATTAAACACAGAAATTATTCAAGATGGACCATTGATCCAAGTTAAAGACGTGATTAAACGTTTCCCCGTGGGGAATTCAGAAATCACAATTTTGAAGGGGATCAGTTTTGATGTGAATGCGGGGGAATTTGTGACGATCGTTGGCCCATCGGGTAACGGTAAATCTACCCTGTTGAACATGATCACCGGAATCGACCGGCCGAGCGAAGGGGAAGTGATTGTGACCGGTCAGCCGGTACACACGATGAGCGAAAATGATTTGGCCGGATGGCGTGGCGAAAAGATCGGAATTATCTTCCAGTTTTTCCAAATGTTGCCTGCCCTCAGCCTGTTGCAAAACGTGATTCTCCCCATGGATTTTGTAAAAACCTTAACCCCGGCCGAGCGCAAGGATCGCGCCTATCATCTGTTAGAGATGGTAGAGTTGGCCGATCAAGCTGAAAAATTGCCCTCGATGGTGTCAGGCGGTCAGCAACAGCGAGCAGCGATTGCGCGTGCTTTGGCCAACGATCCTCCCATCATTGTGGCGGACGAACCGACCGGCAACTTGGACACCAAAACAGAAGAGTCGATTTTTGCTCTGTTTGAACAACTGACATCCGAAGGTAAAACGATGCTGATGGTGACCCACAGCCGCCGACTGGCCGCCCGCATCCCTCGTCAAATCGAGATCAGTAGCGGGGTTATCGCACGAGATGAAACCCGAGACTTAAGTAATAAGTAGAAAGTATAAAGTGACAAGTTCCACGTGGAGCAATGACCCACTTCTTACTTAGCACTTTATACTTCACACTAAAAAAACCGTGAGTGTAATCTGGATAAAAGTTTGGCATGACATTTGGAGCCGCAAAGGGCGGACCGCTTTGGTGGTGGTCAGCATTGCGGCCGGTGT
>JAHDEN010000282.1 GCA_020628815.1 Chloroflexota bacterium
GGGTGTAAATCCCGTCTCGATCTTGATCTTCAAGCAGCGTTTGCCAACAGTCTGGTGCCCAATCTCCAGGATTGCCCGAGTCGTCAAAGCTGGTGTCGGGGCAGCCGATTTCAGCGTTAAAGCTGCCCGGTACATTGGCAAAGACAGTGTTGATGTTGTCAGCCAAATAGTGTGTTTTGTCGTTGTAAATAAAGGTGACGGTGGTGTCTGTTTCTAAGTTGAGCAGAATGTTGGGCCATTCTACAGCCCCCGCTTCCCCAATGGGCAACTCATAGGTCCCGTTTAAAATCGCTTTATATTCGTATTCACCGGCCGGTATATCGATTTCCGCTGTCCAAAGCTGATGGGCCTCATCAAATGTGAGTGCTGTAGTGTCACATGCTTCTTGCCAATCGGCCGGGCAGCCGATCTCGTCTTGGAAGGTGCCGACAATTTCAACACTCTCAGCCGGGGCGTCATGTGCGGCCGAGGCGATTGAGCAAACAAATAGTAGGGGGAAAATCAAAAACCAACGACGAATCATTTCTAAATCTCCTTGATCGAAGGGCTGAGATTATACAAATGCAATCGATTGCATACAAGACGATTTTCGTCTATTCGTTTAGTTGCAGCTTGGCCGATAGAGTTGAAGTTGCGCCTTTTTAGAAAATCGTATAGTTTCTTTGATCCTTGAAGTGTTTTTTTGAAGTGGGAAAAAGTGTACAAGATGCTTAAATGGTCTACCGTTTCTAAATTAATTCTGACAATATGTTTGGGTTTGAGCTTGTTTTTAATGTTACTGCCATTCGAGCAAACGAATGCCATTACGGATGCTTACCTTAGTCGGGTGAATGAGCTACCCGATAGGCTTTCTCAAGAGTTTGTGCCAGATGTCAATTCAACTATTGAAACAGAGCTCGACAATCAAAACTTTGCTGAGTTGAACAAAATGGACTGCAATAAAGTCTATGACGACGTGGAGACTTGGGGCGTTACTCTTCGCACGGCAGGTCGGCCTTTCTCAACATTTGACTCTGTTGTCGTAAACGGCCGGGATTTTTCTGGTGCTGAGCCATGTGTGATTGGCCAAGCTGCAATTTCACCGTCCCTACTAAATGATCATTATCAAGCAGGTAAAACCACTAACAGAATTTGGATCACCCATAAATCAGGTGACGCTGATTTCCCAATTGTGGTTGTTTTGACTCCGGATGGATTTTTCAATATTGGTGGAGCCCGTGAGCCACGCTTACAAGGCTCTGCGATTCGGACGGGATTTATTGGCGAACCGTTTATTAATGAGATTGTTCAGCATTCGGATGAAGTCGATATTCAGCCACAAGAAGACGGGTCTTTACATATTTTGTTCAATGTTCATTCAGAAATCGGAGAGGGCGTAGCATTAGTTGTCCTTACTTGGGACTCAGAAACTCAATCTCCCCTGTTGGACTTTAGTTTTTCCCGAATATACCGTGGTGAGGAGACGCAGACGGCCGGATTTGTTGGTTTAAATTTCATGAAAGGTGAAACCTTGAACGGCAAACGGGCTGATGGTAGTGAGGGTCCTATAGAAGCTTTTCATGATGGACTGTTGGGTTTTGTGACGATGCCAGATGGACAGTTTGAAAGAGATTGGTTTACACCTCCACTGACAACAACTCAAGTTGTCACAAATGCAATTGAAGCCGTGCCGGTTGGGAGCACACTGATTTTAGATCAACTTCAAGTAGATGGAGGGTATTACTCGTTTTTTCCTGACCCATCTTATGGGGAACGAGCAGATTTGATCGTAGTTTTAGAGACTGATAGTGGTGAAAATAGACGAGTTAGCCGGTATCAGAAAAGCGTAGACTTGAGTAGTTTAAATCCAGAAGCAGACGAAACTGTCAACTTTTTTTTAGAGGCTAGTTATGACGCAGAATTAATACATGAATCCCAATTTCGAATTTTGACTGATGCTAAAGATTTTGCAGATCTTTATGCAAAACGTGATCACGGGTTGGCTTTTGTAACTGAAACTGAATTTGGAGATCGCATCGATTTTCTTCCCTTGAATGAGGATGGTACAAAAAAATCTGCCTCCATGCCACTTTCGGGACAAGTGTTGGTCGACATTCATAATCTTGACGCCTCACTAAACGGTAAATTTTTGCTGTTTGATGCAAATGATTACAAAAGGGGAATTTTGAATCGGATCTATCAACTGAATTTAACCAATGGAACCATCATGCGTCGCACGGTTGATCCTTTTTCTCAATCGAGCTTTGATACAGCCATTGGGTATGGACCAGACGACAATGAATTCGCGATGTTGACTAATCGCTCTGGAGATCTTCAGTTAAATATTGAGACTGTTTCGACTGGACTTGGCAGCGGTTTTGGGAATCAAGCAATTATTGCACTAGCTGCCGATTGGTGTACTACAACAAATGAGATCTTTGTTCGCCAAGGCGCCTCTTTGAAGTCATATGATCCTGTGTCTCAGGATGTTCAAACTTATGAAGGAGCTGGCCAGATATTCACAAATTACTTGGAAGTTTCGCCAAGTTGCAACCAAGTTTTGTTTAGAGGGGCGGCCAGTTGGAAAATCTACTCAATTGATTCTGATTCTATCCGTGATGCACCGGCACTTATCGGTGCCGAGCCTGTATGGTTTGATGAACAGACCCTTATTGACAAAGGGCGGCTCGAGGCAAATTATTTTATTGACTTGATTGATTGGTCTAGTGGTGAAAAAACAAGGATTCACACCCAGTCTGACCCCATTGGAAGCATTTCTTACGTTTCTGAAATTGATTCACCTGTGCCTGTGCCATCAACCCCTGTATCTGCCTCGCCGACCCCTTTGCCCGTGTCGCCGACAGCAACGGTGACCTTGTCACCAACACTTTCATTCACACCATCACCAACACCGTTTGCTACGATTGGTATTGGAACGCCTGAGCCACCACTAACTACACCTGGCCCGCCTGCGGAAAAAGATGTCTCAATATTTCTCCCCACGATTTTCGAATAACCTTTGGGAACAAGGTTTTGCAACCTGCCCCCAAGCAACTCGCGTCTCTACTCATCTAAAACCCTTGAAAGGAAAGTGAAAATGACCGCAGACTTATATATTCGCAACGGCCGGATCGTAACCGAAACCTCAGACTTTACCGGTGGGATTGTCATCAAAGATGGCAAAATCAGCCAATTAGTACACGGCAATCCTGAGATTGAGGCAGTGGAAACGATTGATGCAACCGGTAAGGTTGTGATGCCGGGCATGGTTGACCCGCACGTGCACTTTAGCGAACCCCGGCCGGATGCGTACGAAGGGTTTGAGACCGGCACCAAGGCGGCCGCTGCCGGGGGGATAACCACTGTTGTCGAGATGCCTTTGAATGCATCCCCTCCAACGATATCGGGGGAGCTTTTAGCCAAAAAGCAGGCGGTGGTCCAGCAAAAAGCAGTGATCGATGTGGGGCTTTGGGGTGGACTAGTCGATAACAATCTGACTGAGCTGCCTGATTTAGAGGCAGGTGGTGTGCTGGCTCTGAAGGCGTTCATGAGCGATAGTGCCAGCGACTTTGCACGCTCTGACGACGACATTGTGTTTGCTGGGTTGCAGTTTGCGGCCGAACACGGATTGCCGGTTGGAGTCCACTGTGAGAACGAATATATCACCCGTTTTTTGAAAGAGAAACTACAGGCTGAAGGGCGCAAAGACATGCGAGCTTGGCCTGAATCCCGGCCGCCGTTTCAGGAGCTTGAAGCGATTGATCGGGCCATTCATCTGGCTAAGGCTTCTGGCGGTCATTTGCACATTGTCCATATTTCACAGGCTGAAGGGATACGCAAGACGATTGCGGCCCGTCAGGCAGGTGTCAACGTCACGAATGAAACGTGTCCCCAATATCTGCTGTTAGATGTTGAGGATTATGTGCGTATCGGACCAACGGCCAAATGTGCGCCCGCCATCCGCCCCAGAGAACTGGTCGAAGAGCTGTGGGGCAGCGTTTTAGCCGGTGAAGTGGATGTGATCGCCTGCGATCATTCGCCCTGTTTGCCCAAAGATAAAGCGGGGGCGGCCGATGATGTGTGGCAAATTTGGGGCGGTATCAGCGGGGTGCAAACGATGCTGCAGGGGATCATCACCGAAGGTGTACACAAGCGGGGGCTTTCCTTGAATCTGCTGGTTAAAATGATGTCGTCCAATCCGGCCCGTATTTTTGGTATGTATCCTCAAAAGGGATCATTGGAGCCGGGAACTGATGCGGATATCGTGATTGTTGACTTAGACGCAGAGTGGACGCTGACGGCCGATCAGCTGCTTTATTTGCACAAACACAGTGCCTTTATCGGGTACGAATTTAAGGGGGCGGTGAGCCAGACGCTGGTGCGAGGTATGCCGGTTTGGGCAGATGGTGAGATTCAGGTTGAGCCCGGTTATGGGAACTTGGTTAATCGCTAAAAGAAAAAGGCCCGGCCGATAAGAAATCTTCGGCCGGGCCCAACTAAATCCCCGTTCGCATGCTTAAACGATTACCGCGTTATGACGGGTAAATAAATGGTGATATCTGTCCCTGCTCCCGGGTCAGACCCGATCACAAAGGATTGACTCACATCGGGTGCTGTTTCAAACGTTCCGTCGCCCGCTTGGGATGCGGTGATGGTACAAGTCCCGTTGGTCAGAACGGTAACCGTTGTGCCGCTGAGTGAACAGACGGCCGGTGTATCTGTGCGGAGGCTGACAGCCAAGCCTGAGTCTGAGGAGGCTGCAACTTCAAACGTGTCCCCAATCTCAAGCGCATCTGTGCCAGACGGGGTGGGAAAACTGATCGTCTGAATTTGCTTGCTGGTAACTTGGAAGCTTTGCGCCGCTTGGGCCGATGCATACACATCATTGCCTGATTGAGTTGCTAACACGGTGCAAATACCTTCTGCGTCAGCTGTGACGACATCCCCTGAGATTGTACAGATCGATGTTGTTAACGATTCAAACGTGATTCCCAAGCCGGAGCTTGCGGTGGCGCTCATCGTGACAGATGTGTTGATCATGACCGCATTTTCTTGCGGCGAAAAGTTGATCGTTTGCGACCGTTTTTCAACCGCAAAGCTGCGGGTAACAATGGGGGCCGGTTCGTACTCGTCATTGCCTAACTGCAGGGCGTTGATCGTGCAGGTGCCGCCGCTAAGGGGTGAAACAATCGTCCCGTCAACGGTGCAAACATCAGCCGTCGTTGACTCAAAATCGACCACAAGCCCAGATGTTGCGGTTGCCTCTAGCGAGAGGGTCATGCCGACAGTGCCAGTGAGCACCGGTGCTTCAAAGCTGATTGTTTGCTCTTGTTTGGGCTGATCAAAACAGGTTGCGCCGGTGTCGTTTACCGTTAGCGTGGCCGTGTTGCTGGTGGCGCTACCGGCCGAATTGGTGGCGACAACTGTGTAGTTGCCTGCGTCATCCTCTCTCAGGATGGCTAACTCTAAGCTCGGCTCGTTTTCACCCGCCATAATCTCTCCATCTTTAAACCATTGATAGGTCGGGTCAGGGGTCGCGTTGGCCTGGGTCGAAAACTCAGCTGATCCACATACTTCTCCCGTTTGATCGGTCGGCTGCGTGGTGAAGATTGGTGTTTCCGGTTCTGCTTGAACGATAAAGGCTTCAACTGCGATTTCACTCGGTTCGAAATTGGTGCGGGCGCATATCGCTTGGACGGTATGTTCACCGACCTCG
>JAHDEN010000283.1 GCA_020628815.1 Chloroflexota bacterium
CCGCCGGTCGCCAGCCGATCATTGGAGGTCACATTTTTGAACGCCATTTGGCAGGCGATAATCGCATCATCACGGCTCATGTTAAACGGACCTGGGCTTTGATCCGGATTTTCACTTAGGTCGATGATCATCTCCGTGTCGGTTACTTCAATCGTCACCTTATACTCTTGCCCATCATCCTGCGGTTCAACAAGTGAAAAGGTCCCTTTTGGCAGAGTTTTTAGTGCGG
This sequence comes from Chloroflexota bacterium, assembly GCA_020628815.1. Lineage (GTDB taxonomy): Bacteria > Chloroflexota > Anaerolineae > Promineifilales > Promineifilaceae > WTJY01. The sequence goes on from JAHDEN010000283.1 coordinate 230, forward strand.
CTAGGCTCACCCGCTCACCGTAGTCCATGTAATCCTCAACGGCGTACAAGAACACATCTTTGCCATATTTCTCGACCATCTCCAAAATCCGTTTTTCACCGATGCGCACCGAAGCGATGGCAGCCCACAGGTCCCCGATCATAAAGTCGGGCATCCGGCCATTGGCAACCAAGATATCAAACACAGAACGGATCTCTTTACCACGAGAGATCAATTTCACACCGGGAAAAATGATCCCTTCCTGAAAAATCTCTGTCGCTTCGGTCGACATACTGCCAGGCACCATCCCACCCACATCGTTCCAATGGGCGATATTGGCCGTCCAGGCCACAATCTCGTCACCAGCAAAAACCGGCATGGCAACCACCATATCATTTAGATGGGTTACCCCGCCGTTGTACGGATCGTTGGTCAAGAAGACATCACCCGGCTCGATATCGCCCGGCTGGTCAAACTTTTCGAGCAACTTTTGCACCGTCTTATCCAACACACCGATAAAGGCCGGAATCCCTGCGCCTGATCCCGCAATCTCTCCGTGCTTGTCAGTGATGCCGGTCCCCATGTCGAGCACTTCATAAATGATGGCGCTCATCGCCGTGCGCCGCATGGCGCCGAACATTTCGTCGGCCGTCGCCTGTAGCGAACTCTGGATAATTTCTAAGGTAATTGGATCATATTGGTTGCTCATGGGAACCTCTTTTTAGTTTGTGTGATAGCCGTAGATCGTACTCGCTTCTTCGGCTGTGATAAATTCATTCTTCAAATCGGCCGCAACTAACTCACGGTCACGCTTTTTCGGGTCACCCCAACCTGCACCTGTGCCGGTCATAATCTGGATAACATCATCTTTTTTTAATTTCAACCCGCTCACAACCGCGTGCCGTTCAGTCAAGCCATCTGCCCGACGGATCATCACATGATTGCCGCTACCCGGCCGACCACCCTTAAGCGGCCACGGGGGCTGTTTCGAGCGGGTATACGCCACCGTCAGCCACGCATCGGCCGAACGAATGCGATAATCGATACGGACCCCTTTGCCACCCCGAAATTGCCCCGCACCAGCCGGTTCTGCGTGGTAGCCCAAATAGTCAACCGTGACCCCATAACGGGCTTCTGCAATTTCGGCCGGGCAGTTGTACGTCTCCCCGTGGGTCTGGGAAAACTGACCGCCAGCCCCGTCAGCATGATGAGAACCGCCCCATCCGCCGATTTCCGGCTCGATGACAGCATAACTACGGCCGGTGTCAGGATGCACCCCGCCAAAAAGCGTGCCACAGATAGAAGCGAACCCACCGGCCGGAACCCGTTCTGGCATCGCCTGCGCCAAACAGCGCAAAATCAAGTCATACAAACGGATTCCCATCTCATAATAAATCCCCATCGCCGCTGGTCGGTGTGGATTAAACACCGTCCCTTCTTGTAGTTTGACGGTTAGCGGCCGGAAAGAGCCGCCATTGGTCAATCTTTTTGGAGACGTTAAATTTTTAAAGGCAAGCTGGCAGGTAATCACCGCCTTGTCGGCGCTCATGTTAAACGGGCCGCTGTGCTGGGCGGGATTATCGGTCAGATCAATCTCGACATGCCGGTCACCGATCTCAATCGCCACCTTGTAAATCTGCCCATCATCCTGCTCTTCAGCTAACGTGTATGTCCCTTTAGGTAGATGGTTTATACCCGCCAGTGACATCTGCTCACCAAGGTCCAAATATCGCTCAACGGCCGTCAGAAATGTGCCATTGCCATAACGTTCAACCATCTCCTGAATGCGTCGTTCACCGATCCGCACGGCCGCAATACCGGCCCACAAATCTCCAGTCAAATAATCGGGCATGCGGCAGTTGGCCAGCAAAATATCAAACACAGCACGAATCGGCCGGCCGCATGAAAATAGCTTGATGCCAGGATAGTTAATCCCTTCTTGATAAAGTTCAGTCGCCTCAGTTGACATACTGCCAGGGACCATGCCGCCGATGTCGTTCCAATGGGCGATGTTGGCCGTCCACGCCACAATTTCACCATCAACAAACACCGGCAAAACCAACACCATATCGTTTAGATGGGTGACACCACCTTGATAGGGGTCGTTGATAATAAACAAATCTCCGGCCTCAATTTCGCCAGCCCCATCAAATTTTTTAAGAATGGCTTTCACGCTTTTATCAAGCACACCGATGAACGACGGAATGCCAGCACCCGATCCTGCTAGTTCACCATGCCGATCGGTAATCCCAGTCCCCATATCCAACACCTCATAGATGATGGCGCTCATGGCGGTGCGGCGCAGAGTGGCGAACATTTCATCGGCCGCCGCCTGCAATCCGCTCTGGATAATTTCTTGGGTAATCGGGTCCATTTTTTAGTGATCAGTTATCAGTGCGCTTCGCTTTCAGTGATCAGTTTCGGTCGCATTTCAAACTGATCACTGACGACTGTCAACTGTTTACTTATTCACTTCCACCACCACTTTCCCATGCGTTTTGCGTGGTGCACGCAGATACTCCCATGCTTCTTTGTACCCTTCCATCGGATACACCTTGTCAATGACCGGTTTCAAATCACCAGATTTAAGTGCTTCGTAAACAAACGTCTTCCCTTTTTCAATCATTTCTGGATTCTCAACATAATTGAATAAGGAATAAGCTCTAAAAACGGTGTTTGTTTGAAACATATCGAACAAAGGCGCTTCCGGCCATTTGCCGTCTAGCAAGCCATAAAACATGATTTCGCTATCTTGCGCCATCGCCGACGAATATCGGTTCATATATCCTGCTCCTATCGCATCAAAAGCAAGATCAAAGCCCTTCCCATCTGTCGCCTCCCGTATAAACTCCGCTAGGTCAGCACCTTCAGTGGCGACATAAACATGATCAGCCCCAACACTGTGTAAAAATTCTCGATTGTAATCGAAGCGTGTTGTCGTAATCATATTGGCACCCATCATCCGGCCGATTTGGAGAGCCGCTGTTCCGGCCGTGCTGGAACCAGCAGTTACCAAAATGCTTTTATCGGGTGCCGCTTTGGTTACTTCGACGACCGGAAAATAAGCGGTTAAGTATTGCATCCAAACAGATGCACACTCAACTGCAGACAAATTTTCAGGCGCTTTGGTAATGTAGCGGGCATCTACCACGGCCGACTCTGCACTTGTCCCATCGTTGTAATAAAAGTAAGGCAACGTGCAATATCGTTCCCCTACTTCAATCCCTTTAACACCGGGGCCAACCATGTCTACAATACCGGCCGCTTCCATTCCGATTTTGGCCGGAAAGCTCTTGAAACTAAATGAGTACCGATCCAACATAAGATCGGCATCCCCCCAATTTAGAGCAAACGCCTCTATTTTGAGCCGAACTTGTCCCGGTCCCGGAACCTCTTCTTCGAAATCCTCGAGAGTCAGCCCTTGATAACCATCATACGCATTAATTACCCATGCTCGTGTCATTTTTAAATCCTCGTTTGATTTACGATTTGTGAGTTTCGATTGACGATTTCTCTGCCAAAACCGACCATCGTTGTCATGGCAAAAAATCGTCAATCCAAAATCGTTAATCTGAAATCGTCAATTGATAATTCCCATACTCATCTATCGTGCAGGTGTGTGCAGGTGGAATCACGACTGTTGTCTCTGCCTCTTCAACCACGGCCGGGCCTGCAAACGTCATGCCGGGAGACAGCAAATCACCGTTGTAGATGGTTGATTCATGCACACCAGCCTCCAAATAATCGACCTGCCGCTTTCCTTTAACCGCATCTGCCAGCTTGCCGTCAAACGCTTTGGCCTTTTGCGGTTTTAACTTGTCGATATCGGCATAAGCGATTAGGTGATAGGTCACCAATTCAATCGGAGCATCTAACCGGTAGGTATATTCTTTTTCGTAGACAACGTTGAAATCTTCAGCGATTGTTTCTAACTGATCGGCCGAAATCGCCCCAGCGGGCAACAACACTTCGGTCGAATGTTCTTGATTTTGATAGCGGAAACGGCCGTACCGTTTAAACGTCACACGTAACCCGTCGATATCTTCGGCCGCGTATTCAGCCAATGCTTGTGCTTCTAGCGCCTCAAACTGATCGCTTAGCTCTTGCGCCGCATCATCAGCACCCATTTCAACCACCTTGGTTAACAGATAATCACGGCGCAAATCGCTCAGCAACATCCCCCAAGCAGAGAAGACCCCGGCATGATTTGGAATCACAACCTTTTTGATACCCAGCTCTTGGGCTAAGGCACAGGCGTGCATGCTGCCGCCACCACCAAATGCGATCAGGGTAAAGTCGCGCGGATCATGTCCTCGATTCACCGAAATCAGCTTGATGGCGTTGACCATGTTGTTGTTGGCCAACCGCACAATGCCACGCGCCGCTTCTTGGGGGGATAGGTTGAGATCACTAGCCAGTTTGCCCAGCGAGCTGTTTAAACCATCCATGTCGGCCGTCATACTGCCGCCGCAAAAGTAGTCAGGATTAATACAACCTAATGCCAGATTCGCGTCGGTTGTGGTCACATCAGTACCACCTGCGCCGTATGAAACCGGTCCGGGGCTAGCCCCCGCACTATGCGGCCCCACACGCAAACGATTAAACTCGTCGATCCACGCGATTGAACCGCCACCTTGGCCGATCTCGACCAAGTCAACCACCGGCACGAGCAGGGGATACCCGGCCGATATATCGCTTTTTTCAACGTGATAATTGGTGCTCAACGAGATCTCGCCATCGGTAATCAGCGAACATTTCGCCGTAGTTCCCCCAATGTCGAGGGCAATCACCGCTTTTTCGCCGATCAGATTGCCCAACGCGGCCGCGCCCAAAATCCCGCTGGCGGGGCCCGATTCGATCATCGTAATCGGGGTGCTACGGGTGTTAGCCACCGTGTCGATCCCGCAGTTTGACTGCATGATCAACGGCGCACAGCTCATCCCGGCCCCTTCTAACCGCTGGGTCAAATCGTCTAAATATTTATGGGTGATCGGCTGAACATAGGCTGACATCACTGTGGTGTTGGTCCGTTCATATTCCCGCCATTCGCGCGAAATTTGATACGAGGCAGAAACAGCGATTTCAGGCCATAGGCTATTGACCTCTGCCATGAGTGCTTCTTCATGGGCCGAATTGGCGTAAGAATTGAGCAAACAAATTGCCACCGCCTGTACCCCATCCGCTTTAAATGCTTGCAAAATGGCGGGCAAGCCTGATAGGTCAAGCGGAGCTGTTTCAACCCCTTTGTAGTTGATCCGGCCGCTTACTTCTTGGCGCAGATAGCGTTCTACAAACGGTTTCGGTTTGGCATATTCCAGATTGAAATAGTCGGGCCGGTTCCCTCGGCCAATTTCCAGTACGTCTCGAAAGCCGGTGCTGGTTAGCAGTGCGGTCTTGACCCCTTTCTTTTCAGTGATGGCGTTGATCACAATCGTTGTGCCGTGCACAAACGAGCTAAATTCGGCCGGGGT
>JAHDEN010000284.1 GCA_020628815.1 Chloroflexota bacterium
ACTTCCGGCCGACCCCAACCACATCTTTACACAGCTCAGCAATCGCATGCACATCGTCTAAATCTTCATTAGGATGCCCGATCATGAAATACAACTTGATTGTACGCCAGTCCCGCTCATAAATGGCGGCGGCCGTTTCAAGCAGCTCTTGATCAGTCACATATTTATTGATCATGTTGCGCATCTTCTCAGTTGCAGCCTCTGGAGCCAGCGTAAAGCCCCCCCGCTTGCTGTCGCCCAAGTTATCCATCAGCTCTGTACTGACCGATTCAATGCGCAACGATGGCAAAGAAATATTTAGTCCCAAATGGCCGTACCGCTCACCAATCGCTTTGGTCAGCTCCAGCACATGGGTGTAATCGCTCGATGAAAGCGACAGCAACGCGATTTCTTCATACCCCGTGCTCGCCAAAATCTCGTCCATAGCGTCTAAAACTTCTTGCACCGGCCGTTCGCGCACCGGCCGAGTAATCATCCCCGCATGGCAAAAACGACAGCCACGGGTACAGCCGCGCATAATTTCAATTGGGGCCCGCGTGTGTACCGTTTCGATGTACGGCACTACAAATTTAGTTACTGGTGGCGGCAAGGTTGGGGCGATGGTTTTCATCACCTTGGCCGGTGCCTCTGGCATGTTAGACGTGATCGCCTGCACCGTTCCGTCGTCGTTGTACGCCACATCGTAAAAACGAGGCACATACACACCCATCCCTTTGGCGCTCATCATCGTCGAAATGATTTTCATGATGGCATCTTCCGCTTCACCAATCACAAACACATCGATGAACGGAGCCATCGGCTCAGGGTTATAGGTGGCGTGTCCACCCGCCACAATTAGCGGATAACTGGCATCGCGGTCCTCAGAGCGCAAGGGCATCCCCGCCAGATCAATAATGTTGAGCGCATTTGTGTACAGCTGCTCATAAGGCAGGCTCAGCGCAATCATGTCGAAATCACGTACCGCATGTTTGGTTTCCAAAGAAAAGAGCGGGACATTTGCCTCTCGCATCTTGTCTTCCATATCTTCCCAAACGGTGTAGGTCCGCTCACACAGCAAGTTTTCCCAGTCATTGATCATGTTATACAAGATCATCAAACCCAAGTTTGACATCCCAAGGTCATAAATATCAGGGAACGCGGTCACGACTTTAAACTCAACGTCGTCCCAATCTTTTACAACTTGGTTGTACTCACCGCCGGTGTAGCGGCCGGGCTTTGTTACCCGTGGCAAAATTTTGTCTAGTGCGATTTCTATCTGTTCTGGAGCCATGTTTTTAGTTTTCAGTGCCTTCGGCTCAGTGACCAGTAATCAGTAAAACCTGTAATGTTTAAAGTGATTGGTCCGAAGACAGCTCGGTTAGTTCTCGTAATTTGGCCAATTATACTAGCTTGGGTCATCCTTTGCATAAGGAGTTGATAATGGGCAAAAGGGGTAAACGCATTAGAGGGCGGCTTGCCCATTTATCCCTTCTCTTTTATCCTTTTTAGCATGATCATCGAATTTTTAGGCACTGGTGGTGCCACCACAACCCCCCGGCCGGGAAGCAAAACGGAAGCCAGCCGACTGGCGCGTGAAAAGCAAACGCCCCCGTGGGTTCGCATGGGGCCGGGGCTCTTCTTACATGGCCCCGACGTGCTGATCGATACGTCTGAAGACATCATTCACCAAATGAATCGGGCAGGGATCGACTATATCAACGCCTGTTTTTATTCACACTGGCACCCTGACCATACGGCCGGATTGCGGGTGTTCGAAGGTAATATTCGTGATTACAGTTCAAAGCCCTACACAATGGCGCCACCTACCGATGTCTATTTACCACAACAAGTTGCAGTTGACAGCCGCAATTGGTTGGCCATTTGGGATCAACTCATGTATCTGCAAGACGGTGTCCAGGTCGTAAACGTCCATGAAATGCAGGATGGGGATTCAGTAGATGTACCGGACAGAGCAGACAGCAGCGTTAAAATCACCCCGTTTAGGCTCCATCTTGATTATGTTTATGGATTTATGATTGAAACAAATGGAAAACGAATTGTGCACGCGGCCGACGAGCTATTTGGCTGGGAACCACCAGAAGGGCTCAAAGGGCCAGATATCGCCATCTTACCGGCCGGTTTGTTTGAGTTTCACCCGTTGACCAACGAACGCATACTGATGCCCAATCATCCATTGCTGAAAGAAGAGGCATCGTTTAAACAAACGCTTGAAATGATCGAAAAGCTAGGCGCCGCCGAAACGTGGATCACACACATCGAAGAGGCATTTGACATGACCCCCGAAGCACTGGCAAAGGCTGAAGAGCGATTTGCGGCCGAAGGGAAAAATATTCGTTTTGCTTATGATGGGTTACAGCTTACCGTTTAGGCAGAGCTAGTGTTTCAACCATGCTGCTATGATCGGTTTAAAAAGCGAAGAAACACTTAAAGTCACGACGTTTCCGATAGGATTATCCATCAATTCAGCCTAGTCGTGACACTAGCTAATGATTAATGGTGCGCATCTTTGGGCGGTTCTTCTATCGCGTCAAAGGTCATGCGAGCCCGAATAACAGCCAAGCCATCAACATCAATAACCGTAAACGTTACCGCATCGTTGGTCTCTTCGCCGGTGTAAATGCATTCGTCGCCAACTTGTGCGGGTCGGCCTAGACGGGTCACAATCAATCCGCCAACAGTTTCTACATCGGGCAGATTAAGCGTTTCACCAAGCACACCTTTCTCTTTTAGATCTTCAACCAGAACCTCACCATCAACCTCGATGATCCCGGGCTCAATTTCAAAGATTGGTTCATGCTCTACGTCAAATTCATCACGTACTTCACCTACAACCTCTTCAACAAGGTCTTCTAAAGTAACAACGCCAGCTAATCCACCCCGTTCTGCAAGCACGATGGCCATGTGTACATGTTCCTCACGGAAGCGCTCAAGCAGCTCTTCAACCATCGTATTTTCAGTTACGACCGGTGCAGGTCCCAGCACATCTGCCAGAACAAACTCACCTTCTGGATTTAAGGTCCATGGAATCAGATCACGCATGTGCAAGATACCCGCGATGTTGTCGATTTCTTTGTCATAGACTGGGAAGCGTGTGTGGGTGCTTTCAGCAACCTCAGCAATAATCGTTTCGATTGATGTGTCGAGCAGAAAAGATTCAACTTTCGGCCGGGGTGTCATCACATGACCAACGCGACGTTCGCTAAAATCAAAAATATTTTTAATGATCTCTTCTTCGTCTTCGTCGATAAATCCGCCTTCTGCACTCTCAATCACAAGATGTTCGATTTCCTCTAGTGAATGTGGCCTAGGCTGTGCTGGTGGCAAATTTAGGAGCCCCAACAGAGAGTTACCGATCCAGTTCAGAACAGTTACCAACGGAGAGAGAAACGCACGGAAGAAGGTCATTGGCCCCTGCAAACGCATTGCAGTGTTTACCGCCTGGCTCAATGCAAACGCCTTCGGAATCATTTCGCCTACAACCACATGCAGATAAGTCAAAAACGGAAGCACGATTGCAAATGTCGTGAAATTAACCGCAAATTCGTGATCAATTTCGAAAAAGCGCCCCAAAAAGTTTTCGATATGGCCAACTAGTAAATGCTCAATCGCAGGTTCAGCGTACATGGCCAAGCCAAGCGAAGCGATAGTAATACCTAACTGCGCCGTAGCGATATAACGGTCCTGCTTAACTTGATCGGTTGCCGTTTCTAAAATCGTTTTAGCACTGGCGTTACCAGTTTCCTGAACGATCGCTTCAAGCTGACTCGGCCGAACACCAATAATGGCAAATTCGGCCGCTACGAACACTCCGTTCACAATAATTAAAACAACAATAATCGCAATCGGAATCAGCCAATCAACAAGGGTAAACGTTTCCGCTTCTTCAGCTGGCAAAATAGAGACTAAGTTTGAAAGTGAGACTAGAAAATTTAAAGCGTTCATTATTTCAAATCTCCTTTATTCCGTTTTCCTGAACCAGCTACACTTTGTGAAAATAAATAAAACACTTCTTCGTTTTGGAGTTTAGGGTGATCTGGATTAACAAGCGAGAGCTCTTCAATACCCTTCTCGCCAATTTTCTCAACCCGGATTGTTGTGCCATCAATGACAACTTCGTCTTTATTTGCAGGTGCCCGGCCGAGAAGACCAATCACTAAGGCATCTAAAGTATCGTAATTTTCATCGAGTCGGAGATCAAAATATTCGTTTATGTCAGACACAAGCCAATCCCATCTAAAGCGCAATTTGCCTTGTGCGCCTCGGTAAAGAAGGGCCGCTTCGTCGTCTGATTCGTCTTGCAGTTCCCCAAAGATTTCTTCGATCAAGTCTTCTAAAGTTATAAGCCCATATGTGCCACCAAACTCATCAAAGACAATTCCAAAATATTGTCCCGCTTCTTCAAGTTTGTCCCACACGGCCGAAACCGGCATCGCTTCAGGGATGTGAATGATCGGCCGGAGCTCTTTTGGCAACTGGCTTTTGCCTTGTACTTGTAAACGGAAGAGATCACGAACGTGGACAAAACCAACGATCTTATCGATGTCGTTCTCAAATAGCGGGATACGGGTCCGGCCGGTTTCAACCGTCAGCTGGAGCAGGTCTTGCACAGACGACTCTACCGGCGCTGCTACGATGCGACGTCGCGGTGTCATCACCTGACGGGCTGTTAAATCTCGCATCCTAAATGCGTTACGCAACAGCTCCTTCTCCTCATCATCCAAAATACCAGCAACATGGCTTTCCCCCACCAAAATCTCAATTTCTTCGGGTGAGTGAATATGACCATGGCCACCTTCGTGGCTCATGCCAAACAATCGCAGGATCAAATTCGAGCTGCCGTTGCAGACCCAGAGAATCGGTTTCAAAATGATGGAGGATATCCGCATAGGGACAACCAAAAACATCGCAATAGTCTCAGGATATTGAATTGATAGAGATTTAGGAACCAGCTCACCCAGCACGACTTGCAAAGTCGTCGTCAACGTCAAGGTTAAAATGATGGCTAAAGTCACCGAAATGAGCGGCGAAGTCTGCATGGCAGAAGCAATCACCCTTTCACCAAAAATCCCCAAAACAAGAGACGAAATTGTAATTCCGATTTGAGACGTTGCTACATAGTTATCCAACTGTGTAACATCGTCCATAATGGGCAAAAGTTGCTTTGCAAGGGCGTTCCCCTCTTCGGCAAATTGAGCGATCCTCGTTTTTCTTGCTGCAACGGTGGAAAATTCACCCGCAACGTACAGTGCATTAAAGCCTACCAGAATGGTAATAACGACAGTTATAAAAAGTAAAGTTAATAGTGTTGTCATGAAGTTATATTGTGGCTCTCTCCAATTTTAGGTATGAGGCAAGGCTTAACAAGGCAGGCTATCCATTTTCCATTGAAGAGGAGTGAAGTTTTGCAGGCTATTGAATGGTAGTGATCGTTGTCCCTTTCGTCATCTTCATCAGTAGAAGATGGAGGGTCAATATTTTCTGTCACAGTTTAAAACGGAGGCTTAGGTTCTTGGCAACCTATCTACCTTTCTTCCCAATCTCTCGGCAATCCGAAGAGTAATTTTATTTGTGGGCCCACCGGGATTCGAACCCAGAACCGAGCGGTTATGAGCCG
>JAHDEN010000285.1 GCA_020628815.1 Chloroflexota bacterium
TTCGTGAGACATCTTTGAAGTATCTCACTTTTCAAATGTCCACACTACCTAGTCAATTTATAGCAGGGTGGTCGAATTGAAATCAATTTGCATATACTCGCATGGTTCGCCGTCACAGAATAGAACTGATTCTTAATAAATAGTCTCAAATCTGTAGATTATGAGTTAAATTTCCTCAATAATTTTCTGATATACTCCAATTTCAAATCTTTTAAAGTTAAACAGCATGAACAATGGCTCACAAAATCTTTCTGTGATTCCAACTAAATCGTTTTCAATGTCATTTTGTGATAAGTAAAAAGTTATAGGTAGAGTTTCTTCTTCATAGCTTTTCAAATTTTCGAATGGCAAATACATGAAGTGCCTTCGCCAATTATCACCAAAAATAGCAAGTGAGCGGTTCAATAATCCTTTGTGTTTTATGCTAATCGTAATTTGGGTCTCAGGGGAAATACCCAATTTCGAATATAACTTCCCACAAAATCTTACGCCCTCAGCCACTCTTTGAATTCTGCGATCAAAATATAAAAGGCTTTTTATATCCGGGTATTTAACATCCGAGTCATAGCTTTTGAATAAGCAAAAATCTCCGTTTTTCTTAAAGGCCCAGTATTCGTAAAAAATACTTGGATTAGAAATAGATCCTCTAATAAAGGTATCCGACGTTACGGAATCGTTTCTTGGAACTCTTTTACTATCTTCTGTTTGCACCCCTATTGGGGGGAAGCCATTTGATGATAGTACAGATTGATCCACGGCTTGGGGCAATTTGTCTATAGAGAATTGATGTACGCCAGAGTCAGCCACTGAACAAAAAATATCAAAGTGTCCTTGTAAATCCAATGATTCAGAGATAATTTTGCTGGCTTTTGATTCCTGATCAAGAAACCATTTATCAAGTCTGAGGTTCGCTTTTTGCACTTCTTGCTTTGGAAATGTTTTATTGGCTTCGAAAATTAGTTTCAATGATTCAATAAATTTATTTTTAAGCTCCAAAGGTCTAATATTCTTATCATCCTGATCTTTAGAGCGATAATAGGTCAATATTCTGTTGTGTCTTAAATCAAAAGGCAAATTCTCTAGTTCACCATAACTCGTATTAAACACAAGAATTATTTTTTTAAATCCCAAGTGTTTAATCGCATAACCAAGCTCAATAAGAACATTCGGATTGGGAGTCAACCGGGCCGAATCGCCTGAATTAACAATCGATACATCGCAAACAAAAATGTGACATTCATCAATTTTTCTAAAGATTGATTCTACAATGTTCGGAGATCCGGGCTCATTTTTCGTGTCTGAGTCTACACGTGGAGACTCCTCAACTTCTTCGTTATTACGAAAAGATTTGGCAGCTTTTTCAAGCGCATCCCGAATAAAGCCTCGGTTAGTTTTATTTGGTAGGTCCGATTGCCAAGAATAAAAAATTTTGTAGTTCATTGTTTTTTTGCAGTGATTTAATTTGGCTTTGAGGTAAGCTCAATAATTTTCAAGAGTTTATCATATTGGGACCTGTAGATTAAATAATATGTTCAAAGTTGAAGAGTTAGAATCACTAAGCACTCAATTAGAGCGGTATCGTTTCATAACCCATTCAGAGATATTGTCTTTTAAAAATATCCTGAATTATCTTCAAACCGATGTTGATTTTCGGCAGTTATTAATCGACCTACTAGCCAAGTCCCCATTTGATGGCTACCGCTGGGAATGCCCGGCCGTGACCGCCCAAACGCTGGACCGGCCGTTTGAATTTGTGCTGATCGACGACCCATATTTGGCACGCCGTCGGCCGGACATGGGGCCGTTTAGGCAACAGTTCAACAACATGCCTGGCGACAGTGTTGTGACCTTTGCAAATTTGGGTGGAGATGCAGTGATGGTCGTGCCAGAACCGGTTACGCCAGAAATCGACTACGGCCATCTGGGAGCCTTTTGCCGTGAAGCCCCCCAATCCCAACAACACGAGCTGTGGCGCAGTGTGGGTGAGGCGATGGGCCAAAGAATTTTGGCTAGGAATGATCAGCCGGTGTGGCTCAACACGGCCGGGGGTGGGGTTGCTTGGCTCCATGTGCGGCTGGATGATCGGCCGAAATATTATAGGCACACAGACTACCGCTGATCAGCGGGGCAATCTTGCTCATAAAAAGGCCAGCCTAATTTGCTCAATTAAGCTGGCCCGTCCATTTACACTTTCGTTTGGAGCGCTACATGCCCGTCATCACTAAATCAGCGCATTTCTCGCCAATCATGATACTGGGATTGTTTGTGTTGGCATTCACAATGGTCGGCATAATCGATGCATCCGCGACACGGAGTCCGGTGACACCATGCACCTGCAAACGGTCGTTCACAACCGCCATCGGGTCATTCCCCATCTTGCATGTGCCCACAGGGTGATAGATGGTTTGGGTGTAGTTGCGGGCAAATTCAGCAATTTCCTCGTCTGACTGAACATCAGGACCCGGAAGATACTCATCCCCACGATATTCATCAAAGATGATGGAATTCATGATTTTGCGGGCGATTTTTACCCCTTCTACGATCACATTCAGGTCACGCTCATCGCCTAAAAAGTTAGGGTCAATGGCGGGTGCGTCCGTAGGATCGGCCGAATTGAGTTTGATCGAACCGACACTCTTGGTGCCTACCAGGCCGGGCAACATCGTCATCCCATCCCCTTCAGGATTGCCAAACCCGTGATCAATAAACCACGTTGGGCCAAAGTGGAACTGCAGCTCAGGGGCGGCCGCATCTGGATCAATTTTCAGAAATCCACCCGCTTCGCCGATATTAGACGTCAGCATCCCTTTCCCTTCTTCGGTTAGCTTTGCAACCTGCTCTTCGCTTTCAGCATGGGCCAAAGTGATGGGTTGAGTCACATGATAGGCTACGGGTGCCATGCAGTGATCCTGCAGATTTTCACCTACACCGGGCAGATCCATAACCGTCTCAATCCCGTGTGCGGCCAAATGCTCTTTGGGGCCAATCCCCGACAGCATCAGCAGCTGCGGCGAATTAATCGCCCCGGCCGAAACGATGACCTCTTTACTGACCTCGGCCGTGTGCGTCTCACCATCTTTAATATAGGTGACACTAGCACAGCGATTCCCATCAAAGTTTAGTTTTGTCACTTGAGCCTGAGGGATGGCGGTTAGGTTTTCACGCCCCAAAGCTGGATGCAGATAGCCCACGGCCGCGCTACAGCGCATCCCGTTCTTTTGAGTCACTTGATACAGCCCAAAACCGACCTGATCTTCATTAAAATCGGACGTTAGCGGATACCCCTGCTCTTTTGCCGCATCAACCATCGCTTCTGAAAGGGGATTGGGATCGCGCAGATCAGCCACGTTAATTGGGCCACCAGTTGCGTGTGTGTCTGACTCACCACGCTCTTGATTCATCGCTTTTTTGAAGTAAGGCAATACATCTTCGTACCCCCAGCCTTCATTCCCCATCTCGGCCCACCCATCATAATCAGATGGGGCGCCACGTTGGTAAATCATGGCGTTGATCGAGCTGGTTCCGCCAAAAACACGTCCGCGTGGCATGAACTCTTTCCGGCCGTTTAGCCCCGGCTGTTCTGTCGTTTCATAAGCCCAATCAAACGGGGTTTTAAACAGATTGGGGAATGCAGCTGGAATATGAATTCCATCTTCTTCATCCGGGCCACCTGCCTCTAACAGCAAAACTTTATTGTTTGCGTCTTCGGTTAGGCGAGACACAACAGCACAACCGGCCGAACCGGCGCCGATAACGATGTAGTCGTATGACATTTAATCCTCCTTTCAGGATAAGTAGCGGGTTCCTCTGCACCACCAAATCATCAGGAACAGCAAGCATAAACCTCCCCGGAAGTAGTATGAGATTTTCTGGTGTTGTAGTTGTCGTGAAGAGAAACTTTGTCGCGAAAATTGTAGGAGAAAGCTGGGGTTACGCAAGCTTAAGGGCAGGCTCCCATCAACTTTTAAACATTCCCCTTCATCACAATAAACCCGGCCGGCGTTTCTTCAAAGCCCGCATCGGCTAATGCAAATCGGGTGGCATCTGCCATCACCGGAAACAAACAGGCGAGGCTTTGTGCTTGACGCACCTGCCCTTCGGCCACCGCAAAGTTAAAACAAGCAGCTGCATCTCCCCCAAACAGTCCGATGTGTTGCGATACATCGGGCATAAAGCGTGCCCCAAACGCCACGACGTTGCCCGAGCCATCTGCAAAGACCCGGCCGTGCGCAACCAAATAATTGCACAACTCCGGCGTAAGTTTATAAAACGTCCGGTTCATCACCATAAAGCCGTTCCAGTTGTCGCTTAACGGCATCAGCAAATCAGCCGCTTTGTTTGTGTCGCTAACCGGTTTAAAGCTGTGGGGTTTCGTGGGATGGGGTGATTCTAGGCCAAAATTCGCCCCATAAAACGAGGCTTCTAACCCGAAGCCAAAATGTTCGGCCAAACCGCGACTCACCTTATTCTGCATGCCGGTGTACATGCGCAAAATCTCAACATGTTGAGATTTCGCGGTATCGAAGAACCGTGTGTACAGCGATTTCCCAATGCCACGCCCTTGATATGCGGGATCAACGCGCAAGGTTTCAACCCATGCGGACCCCTCTGGCATGGTGGTAAATTTGGCGATACCGACCGGCCGGCCGTCAAGCTCAGCGATGCTAAATTCACCGGTTGGGTGGCTCATAAACTGATCAAACACCCGCTCTACATAGCGCCAGTGGGGCATCGATTTTCCCTCTACACTAATAACGGCTGTTCGGTCTTTTTCTTCAATTGGGCGGATAACTAAATTTTCGGTCATATTTTTCTCTCGAAGCTGTTTAGGAAATTAAACCCCATTGATTTCCTGAACGCCATTAGAACCCTAAAAGAGCCATCGTTTTAAATTTGCGGAGCTATGATTTTTATATACCATCCCCTTAAGTAAGCGTCTAGAGACAAGAGTTGAGAGGATTTATCGTCTCGAATCTCTCCTCTCTTAACTATAGTCTTTAAATAGGAGAACCCATGAGCGTTATCGACAATCGTGACCAGTGGCTGGCGGAGTTTAAAGCTGGCTGGCACAAAATCTATTCTGAAACTGGGGAGCTGGATTGGAAAGCATACAATCTGCCCAAAAACACAACGACGGTCAGCGGCCCGGCCGTTGATCTGTCAAAAAGCAAGCTGGTGATGATTACGACCGGCGGATTTTACATTGCGGACGAGCAAGAACCGTTTGATGAACCGGACATGTACGGCCGGTATGACATCCGTTTGCTCCCGGCCGATATGGCCCCTGAGAATTTCTCAATCAGCCATACCCACTACAACCACGATGCGGTAAACGAAGATCGGCAGGTGCTTTTGCCGATGAGCCATCTTCAAGAAATGGTTGATGCAGGTGAGATTGGAGAGATGGCCCCAAACATTATTAGTTTCATGGGGTATCAGCCCGACGCAACCCGTGTTGAAGATGAGACTATTCCAGCCATTTTGGCAGCTTGCAAAGAGATGGAGGTGACGGCCGCACTGTTGGTCCCTGCTTGACCCATCTGCTCTCAGTCCGTGGGACTGATCGCACGTGCTCTTGAACAAGCGGGAATCGC
>JAHDEN010000286.1 GCA_020628815.1 Chloroflexota bacterium
GCTTGGCAAGATCGGGCCGCCATTGTCAAAATGGAGCCGCTGCTCTGGCAAGATAACTTTGATCCGGCCGCATGGGACAGCATCAATCAGGCCAACGGCAACGTGGCACCCACAGATTCTATCCAGCCACCCCGCACCGTGCGTATCGATATCAGCAAATCGGAAGATGAAATTTTGGCGGCGATGAAACAAAAGACCCGCTACAACATTCGTCTCTCTGCCAAAAAGGGTGTCACCGTTCGGCGCGGTACCAAACATGATCTAAACGCCTTCTACCAAATGATGTTTATGACCGGCAACCGAAACGAGTTTGGGGTGCATGACAAAGAATATTATGAGGTTGCGTTTAACCAGTTCGCTGAATTTGCGAATGGATCAGTGGCTTTGTTTATCGCTGAGCATGAGGGTAAACCTCTGGCTGGGGTGATGGCGTTTGCTTGGGGAGAACAAGGCTCGTATCTCTATGGCGCATCAAATACGGAAGGGCGTGAGCTAATGCCAACCTATGGGGTGCAGTGGGAAGCGATGAAATGGGCTAAAGCACAAGGCTGCACCTATTATGATATGTGGGGTGTGCCGGATTATGATCGCGACCATCTAGAAGAAAACTTTCAACAGAACAACGAAGGGCTGTGGGGCGTTTATCGCTTTAAACGGGGCTGGGGTGGCGATGTGGTTCGCACGGTTGGCCCGACCGACCGCGTGTACAATAATCTGACATACCGTGTCTACAAGTGGAGACGAGGGGAATAACGCTTGGGACTCACCAGATTAAAAGAAGAGATTATTAAAACAGAGACAGAATGGCAGGAGCTGATCAGCCAACTGCATGACCCACACCCGCTGCAAACATGGACATGGGGTGAGTTTAAGTCTCGTTGGGGTTGGGAAATGCGGCCGACTGTTTTTCGCAACGGACCTGAATTAGTCGCTGCCGCCATGATTCTGAAACGGAAAATCCCGCTGTCACCTTGGTCGATGCTGTATGTGCCCAAAGGGCCGATCCTAGACTATGAAAACGCTGACTTACGTCAGGCGGTTTTATACCATCTGCAAGCGATCGCCAAAAGCGAACGAGCCATCTTTATAAAACTTGATGCGGATGTGCCGGTATTTACCGGTGAAGGGCCAGACGGCATCAAACCGGCCGAACCTGGCACCAGCATGGTGCGCGAGCTTCAACAACGGGGCTGGCAAGTTTCAAACGATCAGGTGCAATTTCGCAACACGGTGCTCTACGATATCACCCGCTCCGAAGAAGATATGTTGGCGAGCATGAAGCAAAAAACCCGCTACAACATTCGGTTATCCGGCCGGAAAGATGTGGTGGTACGCACCGGCACGGCCGAAGACCTTGCGGAGTTTTATGAAATGTACCGAGTGACGGCCGAGCGGGATCGCTTTATTATCCGGCCGCAGTCCTACTACATGGACGGCTGGAAAGCGCTCATGGAGGCGGGACACGCTCGCCTGCTCATCGCAGAGTTTGAGGGCAAACCGTTGGGGGCGATGTTGCTCGTCCATTTTGCAGACCGTGCGCTGTACATGTACGGGGCCAGCACGGGTGAAGAGCGCAAACGAATGCCCAACTACCTGCTCCAGTGGGAAGCTATTCGCTGGGCGAAGCAAAACGGCAACAAAATTTACGACTTTTGGGGAGCCCCTGATGTCTTTGATGAGTCAGACCGAATGTGGGGCGTATACAAATTTAAGCAGGGCTTTCAGGGAACAGTTTCCCATCACATTGGGGCATGGGATTATCCGAGTAAACCGTTTTTGTATTGGGCCTACATGCAAGCGGCTCCTCGGTTCTTGAGATTGCTCAAGGGCTTGCGCCGTTAGTTTCGTGTGTAGGGGTCGAAGGGGGCTGAACCAAAGTTGATTCAGTTGAACTTAATTGCGCCAGCCCCCTTCGACCCCTACGGCAATATTTTGGGAAAAAAACATGAACAAGAGTGAGATTGAAACCTTTGTCCGGTTTAACTTCTGGGCCAACGAACGTCTTTTGGAAGCTTGCCAACAGCTCTCGGCCGATGAGTTCACTCAGGCCGTTACCCCTGACCCCGGTTGGGGCAGTTTACGTGGCATCCTTGTACATACCCTCGATACTGAATACGGCTGGCGCATGAATCTGCAATCTGACGATTCTGATGTGATCCTAAATGAGTCGGATTTTCCCGACGTGGCATCCTTAATTACTCGTTGGGAGCAAGAAAAAGCGAGCTGGGCTGACTTTCTAGATAGCCTGACCGATGAAAGCTTGAACCAAGGGTATGGAGACAACCCGGCCGAAAGCGCGAAGGTGTGGCAAATCATCATGCACGTTGTTATGCACAGTATTCAGCATCGGGCCGAGGCGGCAACCTTTTTAACGGCGCTTGGCCACTCTCCTGGTGAGCTTGATTTTGCTGTTTTTATGCGGGGATAAGGTTTAATTTTCGCGGAACATGTTCAAAAACATCCGGCCGGTGAGATAGTAAATCAGCATCATTGCGGCCGCGCCTACAAACACCCCATTACCCAAAACTGCAGGTAACCCGTAGCACCAACCAAATAAAATGAGCGCAATCGCTACATTTAAAAAAGAGTAGGTGATATTCGCCTGCGGGGAAAAGCCAAATGCGCTTAAAAAACGAGTCTTTGTTAAACCAAGCACCCAATGGGGCATGGCGTTCATCAGAAAAAAGCCGATGAGGAAATCGATCCAACTGAAAGTCATGAGAGTTTCTCCTGTTAAAAGTTAATCTCATGATGGCCGGATTTTAATGCCGAAGATTTGGTTTTTTATGCCAAAACGTGCCAGTTTTCATAGGGCGCGAGATAACCGGCGTAAATAATCAAATACCTTTTGATAACAACTAAGGGGAACTTGCCCCGACATGGCAAGAAGGTTGCATGCTACGGGTGAGATCCTCTTACTCGTTTTCTTTTATTTAATTTGCAATACAGCGAGTATCTCCCCCCTACACAAAATTTATCCGTACCCTAAACGGCCGACGGCATCCCCCATCTCATCCAAAATCACAGGATCGTCGATGGTGGCTGGCATCTTCCACTCGGTTTTATCGGCGATTTTCTTGATGGTACCGCGCAGGATTTTGCCCGAACGGGTTTTGGGCAAACGATCAACCACGGCCGCTTTTTTGAACGCCGCAACAGGGCCAATTTGATCCCGCACCATCTGAACAACCTCGGCCGAAATCGCGTCATGCTCCCGATCAACGCCAGCGTTTAGCACCAACAGGCCGATGGGAACCTCCCCTTTTAGGTCGTCTTTAACCCCGATCACAGCACACTCCGCAACATCGGGGTGAGCGGCCAACACCTCTTCGATACCACCGGTTGATAGACGATGTCCCGCAACATTGATAATGTCGTCTGTGCGAGCCATGATGTGCAAGTACCCGTCTTCATCTTTGAAACCGGCATCGGCCGTTGAATAGTAACCGGGATGGTGCTCGAGATATTTGGCTTTGTACAAATCATCTTTTTGCCACAGCGTAGGCAAGGAGCCGGGAGGCAGAGGAAGCTTGACGACAACCGCGCCGATTTCTCCGGCCGGCATTTGCTCCCCGCTTGGCCCCAAAATTTGCACATCATACCCAGGCATCGGTACCCCGGCCGAGCCAGGTTTAACCGGCAACAGATCAATCCCCAACGGATTGGCACAGATCGACCAACCAGTTTCTGTCTGCCACCAGTGATCAATCACCGGCACGCCCAGTTTGTCTTCTGCCCAATGGAGCGTATCCGGATCACACCGTTCACCAGCCAAGAAAAGTGACCGATAACTGCTCAGATCATAGTCGGCCACCAATTTGCCCTGTGGGTCTTCTCGCTTAATCGCTCGGAAAGCAGTCGGTGCGGTGAATAAACAAGCGACATTGTGATCCTGAATGACACGCCAAAATGTCCCTGCATCAGGCGTACCTACCGGCTTGCCTTCAAACATGATGCTGGTGCAGCCGTGCAACAGCGGGGCGTACACAATATAGCTGTGTCCCACAACCCAGCCTACATCAGACGCCGCCCAGTAAACTTCACCAGGATCAACCCCATACACATTTTTCATCGACCATTTGAGGCCCACCATGTGGCCGCCGGTGTCACGCACAACCCCTTTGGGCTGGCCAGTTGTTCCGCTTGTATACAAAATGTAGCATGGGTCAGTGGCTTCAACCGGCACACACTCAACGGGACTGGCTGTTTTCATCGCGTCATGCCAGTCGATGTCCCGGCCGTCGATCAGATCACACCGGTGTTGTTCCCGTTGCAAAATTATGGTGTGGGATGGCTTGTGTACGGCCAGCTCGATGGCACCGTCTAACAGCGGCTTGTATTCGACAATGCGCGTTGGCTCTACACCACAAGAAGCTGAGATAATCAGGTCAGGTTTTGCATCATCAATGCGAGTGGCTAACTCATTGGCCGCAAATCCCCCAAACACCACCGAATGGATCGCGCCGATACGGGCACAGGCCAGCATCGCCATCGCCGCTTCAGGCACCATCGGCATATAAATGATGACTCGGTCCCCTTTTTTGACCCCTAAACCAGCAATTACTCCAGCAAACTTAGCCACCTCATCACGTAGTTCGCGGTAGGTGTATTTTCTCAACTGCCCAGTAATGGGGCTGTCATAGATCAGCGCGTTTTGGTCAGCCCGGCCGCCGTCAACATGACGATCTAGACAGTTGTAGCAGGTATTCGTTTCCCCACCCTTAAACCATCGATAAATTGGCGCTTCGCTCTCATCAAGGGCTGTGTCCCATTTTTTATACCAGTGAATCTCTTCGGCCGCCTTCTCCCAAAAGCCTATCGGGTCTGCCTGCCAGTCTGCGTAAGTTGTGGGGTAGTTCATTGTGTCTCCTTTTCCTAGTGGAAAGTAAAAAGTATGAAGTACAAAGTTTTAAGCGGTGCTCACTTCATACTTTCTACTTTTTACTTCGTACTTATATATGCAGTATTAGTTCGTCCTCTTCGAGCGTTACTTTATAAACCTTCGCCCGCATCCGCTTGTCTACAGTGCAGATGCCGGTCTTGATTTCAAACTCCCAGCCGTGCCAGCCACAACGGATGATTTCGTTATGACGGCCGTATATAAATTCTGTTTTGTCAGTTTCGAGCGTGGTGCCGGTAACCGGTCCGGCACACAATTGCCCACCCATGTGTGGACAGCGATTGTGCATGGCGAAATATTCGCCGTCGACGTTAAAAATGCCGATGCTTTTCCCATCCACGTCGATGATTTTCCTATCACCCGGCTGAAGGTCTGGCGTGCCGATGTTAAACTGTTTTTTAGCCATCTTCTTGAAAGAAGTGACCAGTAACGAGTGACCAGAGCAATCAAGCCAAACTAATCACTGGTCACTGATCACTGATCACTGACTACTTTTTTGTGGAAGTTTTTTATAAACCTTCCGAATGTTCAAATCGAACACGTTCTCTTTCCAATCTTCAGGGATGGCGACCTCATAGGGGTCGTCGAAATCCCAGTGTGGATAGTCGCTTGCGAAGAGGAGGGTGTTTTTGCCGTCCATCGCTTCGAGCATGGCGTACAGGT
>JAHDEN010000287.1 GCA_020628815.1 Chloroflexota bacterium
CGTGCGGCTACGAACCGCAAGGCCGGGGGTTCGAGTCCTCCCGGACGCGCTGAAAAAAAAAGCCGTGGCAAATTGCCACGGCTTTTTTTTTGCCTAGCCGAACTAAGGTCAGCCCTACACCAAATCTACACATTTTTTTCATTTTGATTTCAAATCCTAAATATAAGGTTAAGATAGTACAGATTAATCGGCTAAAACGAATTAAAATTCGTAGAAGCCCTTTATGCTTATCCATATCAAGAAATCACTTGCACCTCATCTAAATGGTGCAATTCAAAATCCTAACCCATGATTACACCAGACGGCCGTGAGTGCCGCTTTTACTACGAAAACTTCCATCGCGGAGCTTCTGACCAAGAATGTCGCTTGGTCGACGCAAACATCAAATCACCAGAGTGGCGGCCGGCCGATTGCGCCAGCTGCCCAGTTCCAGATATCTTAAAAGCCAACAGTGACCCAAATTTAATTTTAGAAGCAACGGTTAAAAAGGGATTTTTAGGCATGGGACGGAAAGTAGAGGTCAAAGCCTTTTGCAGCAAACATCTGATTGACGTACCCAAACCGAAAGTTGGCTGCCCCCACTGTAATGCAGAAAAACCCGGCTTAAAAGAGCTAGAAGATCTGTTTAAATAAGTTTCTCGAAGATGGGAGCCTACAAATGAGCCAACATCCCCGCTAGACTCTGTTATCTCTTACCCACGTGCGTAACTCTTCGACCAACTCAAACGACTCTTTATCTGCATATAACTCAGCATGATGCCGCGCATAGGCCAATTTAGCACACTGATCATAAAAGCGATGAATTCTGAAGAACTGCTTGAAATTCCCCTGCTTTAGCTGCCTTAATGGATTCATAATCCGCTCCAAGCTAGAGCTGGCCACATCATAGTGATGAGCACCAATCGTCTCGAGTGCGACCTCTTGAGCCAAATACTTCTTGATCCAAGACCGCTCTTGAATCAAAGCCCAAACTATAATTACCAAGAATAAGAGTAGCCCACCCCAAGCGTTTAAAAATAGTGGGATACATGCAAGCGCACCCACCGCGGCACTTAGAGAAGCGGACACATTGTGCACAAAGTGGACAAATACGGCTCCCATCCACCCCAAAACAGGTGCAAAAACCTTTAGCCCCGTGGTGCGGGTTAACCGGGCAATGGCGATACCAACACCGGTAATCGCTGTAAAAAATGAATGGTTTAGCCCAAATACGTAAGCTCGCATGACCACCAAAAAGCCAAATTCTTCTGGCGCGGCATCGATAAAGTAGTAAATGTTCTCGATCATCGCAAAGCCGAGCCCGACCATCGCCCCATAAATAATTCCGTCTAACACGCTATCGATTTGGGTTCGCCAAAAGTATAAGATTCCCACGAGCGCAAGCCCTTTGACACTCTCTTCAACTAGAGGAGCGATAAAGGATGCGACGAAGGCGTTAGCGGTTTCCTCATTTAATAACCAATAAAACGGAACACCAAAAATCCCATTAAAGATTAAAGCCACAATTATCGACGGAATCGCTCCCCACAGAAATGCAGAAGCAAGCAGCCAAATCGGCTCCTTCTCATATCGGTCGACCCAGTAAATGATAGCGATGTAAAATATGGTCGGAATAAACGCTGCAATGGTTGAACTTAGTAACATATGGTTTTAATTTTAATTGCTTGATTGCTTTGGTCTCACCCGTCTAATTACTCTATTATCAATCTATGTCTCATTCTGTACAAGTAAAAATATGTGGGCTTACGCGTTTAGAAGATGCCTTATTTGCGGCCGAATGTGGCGCCGATTATCTAGGGTTTATCTTCTTCCCACCCAGTAAACGGGGCACAACGGCCGAACATGTCGCCTCGTTTATCCCTGAACTACGCAAATTAGATCATTGCCCCAAACTTGTGGGGGTGTTTGTGAACGAGTCACCCGAAACCGTTCTAGACACGCTTAATAAGTGTGATTTAGATATTGCACAGCTACACGGTCATGAAGTGCCATCTCAAATTAATGACCCTAACAGTATGTTGCACGGCCGGGCCTACAAGGCTCTTCGGCCGCAATCTTTAGCTGAAGCAGAAGCCGATGCAGAGTGGTATATTGCCGAAGCACCAACCCTTCGCCCTTCTATATTAATGGATGCCTATCACCCAGAGTTATACGGCGGCACCGGTGAGCTATCAGATTGGGAAATCGGCAAAGCGATAAATCTAATGACAGACCGGTTTATGCTAGCTGGCGGGCTAACACCGGACAACGTTGTACAAGCGATCACAGAAGTTCTTCCATATGGAGTAGATGTTGCCAGCGGGGTTGAGGCCTCGGCCGGAATAAAAGACCACAGCTTGGTAAAAGCCTTCATTGACAATGCCAAATCAGTCCGATTCAAATAACTCCCCATTTTTTGTAAAAGATAGCAAAATCGTCTGGTCATGCCCATGGTATCACATTCGGCAAGACCAGCTGGTTTTGCCAGATGGGTCAGAAGCCGTTTATAACGTCGCCAGTCGGCCGCATGGGGCTGCATTTGCCATACCCGTTCTTGACACCGGTGAAATTGTGCTGATCAAACACTATCGCCACACCGTAGGCGAATGGGTCTGGGAAGTGCCGGCCGGTGGGATTAAAGAGCATCAATCCCCACAAGAAGCCGCTACGGCCGAGCTACATGAAGAGATTGGAGGAAGCACCCAGGATATTCAGTATTTGGGATATTTCTACACAGCCGTTGGCTTTTGCGATGAAATCTGTCACATTTATCTGGCAACAAACGTCAAACTAGGTGACACTGACCGTGAACCGCTTGAATTCATGCAATTGGTGCCAACTCCGGCCGCCACAGCTATCGCTATGGCACGCAATGGAGAAATCAAAGACGCTCTGTCTGCGTTAGCCCTTTTGTGGGCAGAGCCACTTTTATAGTTTCAAGCAATCAACGAACAAGAGTGCGGAAGTTACTTTAAAGCAGTCGTCCAGCATCCCAAATAAATGAGCCTCGCATAATAGATTTCTAGAAAAAGCCCCTATCCAGTTCTAATTAACTATCAATCAATTAACTCAGGCAGTGTTCCTTTCGTTTATACTGTTTACCTCATAGCCCTTGTTGGCATTTTTATTCTGCCAGTCCATATAAAATCATGAAACAGACTAATAATTCATCTAATCTAACCTATTCATTTGTCATCTCGATCTTGTTTGTATTGATCGCTGTCATCTCAATTGTTCCATCTTTCTCAGATGCCAGCTCAGCAACCTCCGCCGACCATACGCTTCAATACACCATTGATCGTTCGCAGTTGCCCTCGATGAATTACAACAACCTCACCCTCAACATCAATGTTGGCTCAGCTACCTCGGCCGAAGTTCGCAACGGTTCAGGTTCCATCCTCCCCTCAACTTACAACACATCCACAGGTATCCTGACTGTTACAACCGACGCAACGACATTAAATGTCTCCCTAAGCGGATTCAGCGGCTCAACAGACGGCATCGGTCAAATAACAATCGCACCCTTGAAAGACAACAAACTATGGGCTTGGTCACACGGCTTCGATGACAATGCTGGCTTTCTAAAAGCCATCTATGAGTTTGAGCAAAACAATATCCCCGCTACCCTCTATTTAAATGATTATGATGGATCTTCTGGAAACATAATTTTAGATCCACAAGACAAAGCCAATCCACCAGACCCTTACACCACCTGCGATGACAATAATAGTAGTTTGTCACCCTTGACCTACGAATGTTATCTCTTGGTCGCTTCAAAAATCCGTCAACTTTTGGACGACGGCTGGGCCCTTGGCAATCACACAGAAAACCACGTTTGCTGGATCTCTGAAGCTGAACGGCCGAGCGACGAACAGTTATGGCAAGATATTGTTGATGTTCAAAACAAGCTCTACTCTAAAATCGTTAGCCAGTCCAATAAAACAGATTATTTAATCAATTCATTTGCAGCCCCCTGTTTTAATAACTTCAACCCGCTCATCCAAGAAAAAATCGCCGCCAACCAAACAGACATCATCATGAGCGAGGGTGGTTTCATCGATTATTCTAGTCCAGATGGCCTTGTTGGCTCCGCAAACAAACTCCCACTTAGCCTCGGATACGATTTCACCCAAGCCGTCATTCGTGACAATCGAATAGAAGGAACCATGAATGACGATTCTGACGATGCGAACAGCTTGGCTTTCATCAAATCAATGTTTGATTGGCTGCATGACAATTCTTCAGAAAATAATCTAAACGCCTATTGGTACAACACCATCTCACACAGCCGTAACGAAGATGTGTTTGCAGAAGCAATCCCCTATCTCATCAACACATACGGCTCAAACAGTCAATATGATGAGGTCTGGATCGCCACAGCAGAAGAGATCTTTGCCTACACCTATGCCAAAGAAAAATCGGTCATTGCACTTTCATGCTCTTCTACTATAGGAGATTGCTCAAGTAACCCAGTTATTATTCCAGACGCACAGCCGGCAGATAACCAAATCATCGGCCGGGTATTTAGCGATACAAATCAAAATGGACTAGAAGACAGCAATGAAGCAGGTATCGAAGACGTTCAGCTATATATCTGGAACGATGCAGGTTGTGATGGAAACACATCCGGCTATATCGGAGAAACCTTCTCAAACGGTTCAGGCACATTTTCTTTTGATGGATTAAACCCATCAGCCTGTTACATACTCTCCTTTAATTCAAATTCAATCTCAGGGCAGACCGTCTCTCCTATTAATGAAGGCAGTGACGACAATGCGGATAGCGATTTTTATGCAAACGGGTACACAGACTCAATCTCCCTACCCGCATCATCAACAAATTTAGGCCTTTACAATCCATCCGCTCCAACCCCAACACCTACAATAGAAGGTGCAGATACCCCCGTACCGACCAATACACCGCTTCCGACCGCTTCACCAACACCCTTCCCAACAGCCACTCCTCTACCAGATGGAATTGGAACCGCACAAATCGTCAACAGTGGCTCACTGTCACCTGACTTTTCAGATTGGTCATACAATGCAAACGTTGATCTTCTAACCAACGGGTTTGCAGTTGATTACCAAGCAAACTTCGGCGGATTCCGTATCGTCAAGAATCAACCCCTTCTCGAAAACGTTCTGGCTCTAACATTTGATGTTTACAATGCCAGCCCATTTGCTCAAGTAAATCTAGTTTGGGTAACTGAAAATTACGATTCAGTATCTGATGTACAGCTAGATATTGATTTATGCCCGGGCCCTTACGTAATTGCAGAAAATATTCCTGAAATTGTAGGCGGTTTTGTTCTACAAGAATCGTCAGGAAACAAGTTGATATCTGGATATCACAGCTTTGAAATCAGAAATGTACAGTTAATTGTAAACGAGGATTTGTCAACAAATCCCACAATTCCAACATCTATGCCAGATTGTGAGGCAACAAGAATATTCCTGCCGTTAAACGCACGATAATTAAGCCAAAAACAACGCCTCTACCTCTGGTATTTTGGGCGACACATATTTTAAG
>JAHDEN010000288.1 GCA_020628815.1 Chloroflexota bacterium
AAAGCGGTACTTCGTTTTCAGACTTGCACGCTACGGAGCAGGCATGACAGCCGATGCATTTCCGGTTGTCGATGACAAATCCGTAGTTTTTTTGCGGATTTTGAAGTTCAGTTACTTGTAATGCCATAGGGATAGGTGGTCGGTGTGCGGTAATCGGTGAGATACGTTACTAGTTACCGATTACTGATCACTGCTTACTTTTAAATAGAAGATAAAGGCTCCATTTTCCTCATACTGATCAAGAATTTCGTGGCCACATTGACCCGCCCATGCGGTGATACTGCTCGGCGCGTTCAGGTCGTCGGCCGTAATTTGTAGCACAGATTCAGGCTGTAGCAGACGCACTTGTTTGATTACAGCAAGCAACAAGTGGGGGCAGCGCAGGCCGGAAAAGTTAGAGGTGTGGGTTGCGGTTGGTGTGGTTTCCATGGGCTGATTAACGATTTAAGATTTTGGATTGACGATTGGGCTGTTTTCAATGCAAATGCAAAGTTTAACCCGGTCCAGAATCCTGATTGAATGGTAACAAGTTGCCGGCCGTTAACTGTCAGTTCACAAGGGGAAATTTTGTCCTACTTTTAGAGGACACGACCGTAGGGGCTATCTCATTCACATGATCAATTTTTCAAATGCACACAATCTACCGTGAATGAGTCGCTCCCGGAATGATTGATGTTTTGCGAGGGCGAGACAATCGCAATAGGTTAATTTCGACAGCTAATCGGTTCAAGCGATTGTCGTATCCCCCACAAAATGTTTCACAAATCAAACGATTTCAGCTAAAATCCTGAAATACTATTCGCCTTAATTTGAATGAGGCCGACTACATCATATGCCACTTCCAGATCGGACCAAGCTGCGCCAATTCATTAATAAACATTTTAATATCAGCGAACTCAAAACATTCAGCTTTGACTATTTCCCGGCGGTAGTGGAAGAGTTAGGTGATAACCCTCGCAAATCAGTTTTTGTTTTGGAGCTAATTGAATATAGCGAACGACATGGCAAATACAGTGACTTGATTGTGGCTCTTGAGCAAGAGCGATCAGATTTGTTTAGTGAGCAATTTGGCACTGGGAAGATGGCTTCTAGATTAAAAGAGAATGTGACTGAAAGTGCCAAGCGCAACCCGAAGCAAATATTTTTGAGCCATTCAGCAAAAGATGGTGCGTTTGCAAACCAGTTGGCACAAGAATTGCGTGCCGAAGGATGGTTGGTTTGGATCGCACCAGAAAGTATTAATGCGGGAGAAAAATGGGTCGATGCGATACAACGAGGGCTGGATGAAAGCGGAATCTTTGTTTTACTGACTTCACCTAATGCGGTTGAGTCCCAATGGGTAAAAAGTGAAACAAATGTAGCGATAGGGCTTGAACATAATGGTGACATGCGTGTTTTGCCCGTGACTTATAAATCAGCTTCTGTTCCGTCGCTGTGGAACAATTATCAGGCGATACCGTTCACATCCATTAATGCTAGGAGTTTGGATCGATTGTTTGATGCTTTGGAAGGAAAACCAAGTCGGCCAAAGAAAGCTACTAAACGGTCGGAAAAAACATCTCGAAGAAGTTCGGAGAAGGGCAAAGAGGTAAAGCCTGATTTTGCCATGATGTTTGTAGCGGCCGAAAAAGCATACGAAATTGGCGATATGGTTGAAGCTCAAAAATTATTTAGGCGAATTTGTGATTTGGACCCCAATGGTGTTTGGGCTAAAAACGTCCAAGTTGAGCTTGATAAAGTTGAGGCGAAGCTAACGCAACGGGTATTTGAAGAAGACCGTAGAGCCGAATATGCGCAGGTAAAAATTGTTGCTGAGCAAAGCAAGCGGGCTGGTGAAATTGCGTGGGCAGATTATATGCAGAAATATCCAGACTTTGACCCTGATGAATTAGCAAAGACATTTGAGGCACAAGAGAGGGGAAGAAGAGTAAGGAAAGCCTTTGTGGTATTGATTGGTGCTCCGGGTGCGGGAAAAACTACTCAAGCTAAACTATTACAAGAGCAATTAGGATTGCCGCTAATTACAATAGGTGATTTTTTTGTAAATTCAAAGCCGGAAATGGGATTAGCATATTTGGTAAAAACACATATAGATCATGGCGACCCAGCGCCTCATGAAGTAAATATGGCAATGGTGAAAAATCGCTTAGCACAAAGCGATTGCTTAAACGGCGCAATTTTAGACGGATTCCCACGATCTGTGGCACAGGCAGAAGTTTTAAATGAGTTGTTGGTAGAATTTGAAGGTCAGATTGATGTTGTACCTTTTATTCATGTAGACCAAGAGACGTTAATAGAACGTTTGCTAAAAAGAGCAGAGATTGAGGGACGAGCGGATGATGACGATAATGAAAAGACGATCCGGAATCGGATGAATGTTTATCAAGAATCTATCGCTCCGCTGTTAGATTACTACAGTGAGAAAGGGTTGGTTGTAAAAGTCGATGGTGATCGGGCCTTCGATGAAGTAAATAACGATTTGATTAGTGTAATAAGAGGGAAATAAATTTGGTTGTGCTTACAAGTATGCCTTCAATTTCTTTTGCTCCTAATTTTGATCTAATCTTACGGAAATACAACCCTATCGGCCGTCTGTCTCAAATACACCGCAAATTCTGGCTCAATGCCCGGCGGTGTCCAATCAGTGTCAAAAATCGGCTTGTCGGTGTGGGCGGCTGTTACCACGGCCGCAGCCAAGTATGATCCCGCTACGCTGGCATGCTCCAAATCCTCTGAGTACAAGAGCCTGAACCAGCTTCCCTCCGCGTAGGGATCACCCCCATTCGCAACCACATCATCAAACACCGCCAGAAACGCATCCCCCACATGGGCGCCACTGTTCGGTATTCCCTTGGCGTTTAGCGCATCCATCAAATCGACATTGGCCTCTGCGATTTCGGTCTGCATGATCGGGAACTCAGGGTACGGGTTTTCAGGATCGTCCGGGTGAAATGCGTTCCCCCACGTTTCAAGAAACATAATTTCGGCCCCGTTGCTGTATGCCATCAGGGCCAATTCCTCGGCCGCAAATTTTGAGCGGTCTCGGGCTTCATCAAACGTTGGCAACCCGGGCAGCTCAACCTGCTCCTGCAAAATCACCAGATCCCAATCTTTTTCAGCAGTTGACCCATCTTGTAAAAAAGTTCGGATGTTTGAGTTTGGCTCCGACTCATCATAATCGTCCCAATGGTCATAAAGTCGGTAGCCCCCAAAGGCGACCTTGTCCGTTTCGATTGTTTTTGCACCCTGATAATGAGCGTTCATTAGCTCACCCACCATCTTGTCTAAATTATTTTGGTAGGTGAAGCTGTTGCCGATAATCAGTATCTTGACAGTGTCGGTGTCTGTGGTGGTTGAAAAGCCACCCATAAACATAAACAAGCCGCCTCCCAGCAGGATGAGGGTGAGGATGATGGCGGCCGGTACAACAAATTTAAACCGTGTTCGACTCATTTGTGGATGTGGATTAGCCCCAAACGTAGCCCCTCAACAACCGCTTGGGTCCGATTGGGCTGGTCGAGCTTGGAGAAGATCCGCTTAACATAGGTACGGACAGTTGTCTCGCTAATCATTAATTTGTCTGCAATCTCTTGATAGGTGGCAGAGGTTGCCATCAGTTCCAGCACTTCTTGCTCGCGGTCGCTGAGGGCCGCTTTTTGCTCTTGCTTGCTCGGCCGTCGGCTTTTCTCAATCAAGGCCTGCGAGATTTCGGTGCCCAAAAAGCGACGCCCGGCCGCCACTTCACGGATGGCGTGGCACAGCACGGCCGGACTGATGTTTTTGTGCACAAAGCCATCGACCCCATTGTCCAGCGCATCGAGAGCGGAATCTTCGACCGGTGCGCCTGTTAGCAAAAGCGTTTTGATTTGCGGGTAAGTTTGTTTGATGTTGCGGGCCGTTTCAAGCCCATCCATGCGAGGCATTTTCCAGTCAAGCAGGACGAGGTCAGGCTCAAGCTCTCTGAGCATGAACAGCAGTTCGGCTCCGTTGGAAGCATCGCCTAGCACGTCGATGTCTTTTTCGATGTTGAGGGCCAGTTTTAGCCCGTGTCTGACAACCTGATGGTCATCTGCTATAAGGAGTTTGATCATGGTTTAGTAGATAGTTTCAAAACCTTGTGGTTCTATCAAAAACGTGTTGCGTATTGCGTGGGTTGGTGAACGCACCACGCAACACGTTAAAATGAAAGGGCTGTTTGTTGGGCTAACCTTTTTTCATCACCGGCACATCGATCACCAGCGACATGCCGTGGCCCGGCCGACTGAAAAAGTCGCAGGTGCCGCCGAGTAGCTGGATGCGCTCTTGAATGCCCAAAATGCCAAAGTGTTCGTCTCCCGGTTTCGGCCGCATCGCCTCGAGTGGATCAAAGCCTCGGCCGTTGTCACGCACAATTAGGCCAACACGCTCATTCTGCACGTCGAGGCAGACTCGCGCATCGCTGGCTGCCGCATGGTGAACCGTGTTGGTCAACGCTTCTTGGCAGATCCGGTACAGCGTCCGATGGACTTCTGGGGACACTGAGGAAAAATCCCCTCGAATGTCAAAGTCAATACCGAGGTCGGCCGCTTGCAACACATCGACCAAATAAGATTGAATGTCACGCTGAAAACGGTCGGCCGTCATTTCAACCCACATGTCGTGGATTGTTTGACGGATTTCACCCCGTACCCCTTCAGCCGTCTGTTTGATCCGTTCGAGCTCGGCAAAAATGTCGGCCGTGTTTTCAGCCGGCATTTTTAGAACGGCATCTAAGGAGAAGATCATGCCGAACAGAGACTGCGAAACGGTATCGTGCATGTCGATAGCGATCCGGTTCCGCTCAGCTTCGATGGCCGCTGCCCGGGCGCGGCGCAGGCGCATCTGCATAATGCCCAGCCGCACGGCCGATTGCTCTAAAATTTCAGCCAGCACATTTTGGTGGGATCGGTTTTGCTGGTGGGGGAGGAGAATGACTCCCAATGGGTGTTGTCCCCAGATGAGCGGGTGGATGTCGTAGCTGCCTGATTGATCTGTGGTTACCGTCGTTGATTCCGCTTTTAAAACGGCTAAGGCGATTGTGCCACCGGCCGTTGATAGCGGGATGGCTTGATTGTGGGTGAGCGTTTCAAGTGGGGCATGTTGACTCGCCATCCAGCCAGAAAGTAGCTGTTGATCAGCCAGCACTTGGCCGATGATGGCCCAATCGACCCCTAAACCGGCCGTTAGGATGTTGAGCACGCCGGTTGCAAGCTCGTCATACCCGTCAGCTTGGTTAAGCGACTTGGACAAGTTTTGTAGCAGGCGCAGCTGCTCAGTTTCGGCCGTGAGGTGGGCAAGGTCTGCCTTTAGCTGTTCGATTTCGCTCAGTGCCATCCCCCCATGATATGACTTGGCGTGCAGGAAAACAAAAAGGCGGCATGATTTTTAAAAATCATGCCGCCTGATATCGGTTAACTTAGGTTGACTAGCTGTGATGTGTGACTGTGATGAATGGATGTGACGAGACTGTGTGATGTGTGAC
>JAHDEN010000059.1 GCA_020628815.1 Chloroflexota bacterium
CCAAGATTTTCGCTTTCGCCTCAATATCTCCAAAACCATCTTGGGTTTCATCTGTATCAGGGATGCGAGCCACAATCGGAACGTGTCCGTAACTCAACATATCTTGAACAAGTGCTTCTAGCCGCTCATCAAATAGAGATATATTTGAGTCAGAGAAAGTTAATCCTGCAGCCCCATCATTGCTATCGTTTGTTCCGATGCCGATGGCCCAATAGCGAATATCATTTTGATTGGAGTCAAATCCAAACGCATCATAAATGTCAGATACGCTTGTTCCATCAACAAATCCATCAGAGTTTTTACCAGATAGACCAAAGGTTGAAACAATCAGGTCATGATCGGTGCCACGCAATGCTTTTACATGGCTCTCAAACCCGGTATCACCGATCGCATCAAAGGTACTTGCAATGAGTGAATCACCGTAAATGGCAACGGTATCAGGCGTTGTACTCGTTCCGGAAACCGGTTGGAACACTTGGATCTGACGCATTTTAAAGTCGTTCCCATCGGCCGCCGTTTTGCTAAATATGCCGTTGGTCACCACCATACGCAGCCATGTGTACCCACCACTCGGGATCGCAAGTTTGTGCATGCGGGTAACACGATCATTGCCGGTTACAGTTTGAACCGTCGTCCAAACCCCGTCGGTGCCGTCTGTAGAATCGGCCGATACTTGAATTTCATAATCGGCCGGCAAACTGTCTGCGAACGACGCATTGGCATACCAATTGCTCCCCACAAAGAATTTAAACCACAGTTCCCCTTCCAAATCGGCCCCTAAATCTAGAGCGATGCTGCTGGTTGTTCCCAAGCTGCTGTCAGCTGAAAATGTCGCATCCCCCACATTGTTAATCCCCTGAAAACCACACGTGTAGGTGGTTAAAAAGATCTCGGGAGCCACACTTTGATTGCCCGGCTGACCAAAGCAAAATGAGGTTTCTAAGCCGGTTAATGCAGCAGGGATTCCTCTAGAAATCAGTGCCAACTGATCAGGAACCGCTTGGAATGCGGGATTAATCGTGTATACGGTAAATGGATGGTTGGCAGACCGGCCGTTGGCCGAAGTAAGCGTGACCTCTCCGGTTCCATCAGCCACATCAGGAATCACAAATTCAATATAGCCATCTTCCCAAATTGTAACGGTAGCAGGTTGCCCTAATACAGATATTGAACCGGCCGTTTCACCAAATTGGCTTCCGAACAAACTGGCCGAGTAGCCAGACACGCCACTTTGGTTTCCAACTTCAATGAGCGGATCAGTTGAATTGGTTGCTGTGGCTGTCGGGGCTAATGTGTTTGTCGCAGTTGCTGTGGGAGGGATTGTTGGTGTAGTAGCGGGAGGCGGTGTATTTGTAGGAATAAGATTCCCATCCACTGTGAGTGACGTTAAAGTTAGTGTCGAGTTGTCCCGGACCAAGAAGTAACTTGCGATGTGGTCTGATGGAGCCACCCAAACTTCATTGGTTCCACCGGGCCCATAGGTGTTGTAAACATAGTCTACAATCGGGGCGTATCTTGCTTCGTTGTTGCCGTGGCCACCGGTGTTGTACCAAATGTGTGTGTCAGCGTCTGAATTAGCGGCCGCCCAGTCAAATGCGCTTTGAACCTCTTCAAGCGTGCCAAAGTCTCCGCGTAAATCCCGGCCGATTGGGTCATCAAAATCTAAAAGCTGTGCGTTAAACTGATAATCGCCTGTGGGTACGGCCGTTGCGCCTGGATCTGCCACGATCATGTAGAAGTTCCCAGACTCGTTATATTGAACCGTTGTATTACCAGCATCCCGCATGGCGAGAACCACAGGATGGTACTCTGCAATGAAACAAGGAGCAGCAAAGCCGATAGGAAAATACCCTGTTCGATTCGAATCTGCGACAACCTCGTTCAGCCGGTTAAAAACAGCTTCAACGTCTGCTTCAGTCTGATCGACACACTGAGATTCAAACCCATGGGCCACCAGTGACCAACCGGTATTTAAACGTCGGATCGCTTCAGGTTTATCTACAATCCAACCTTCATCTCGGGTCTCGTCAATTATGCTCCCAATCAAATTAATAGACCCTGTCCACCCCTTTGCATCCCAAAGGTCCATAGACGGGTGGATGTTTGTGTTATCGTCAAAACCATGTGACCAAGCCCACTTTTGATCATCAAGCAAAACGGCTTTTTCAGCGTTACCAAAATTCGAGCTAGGTGCGTCCGTTGTAACGGTTACATCAAAGCCATCTTCTGCAGTTGTAAATTGAACAATTCCCGTTGTCGCATCATAGTCGTGTGTAATTGGGCCGTTGTTCCCTGAAACAAGGATCCCGGTTGCAGAGGTCCCGACATCAACTCGGATGGTTAAGTCATTAAAGGGGAGATTCGGAACGTTGGTTCGATCCAATGTATAGCTCATGATGTATTCACTAGAAGTTTGAGCCGCAACTGGTGTTGCGCTCTCGCCCCCTAAAGCTATCATCAAGATAAACAAAACCAGCAGGATACCACCCGCTGGGAAAATTTGTTGAATTTTCGATTCACTCAGTCTATTCGGTTTCATTATTTGGCCCACATCGCAAAGGCGAACTCCCTCACCACATTACAACAAGGTGAAGAGATAGTCAGTTTATTCAAGGTCTGACGCACTAATTGCTTAGGTACGCCAAGAATTTACCCCGTCAACACCCATCAAATTTGTTTCACAGTTAACATAGACGGCATAAACTAATAGACATTTTTGCACTTAAACCTTTCGCATAAAGTTACAGAAAGGTTAATTTTAAAAAACATTATGAACGCAGATTTAATTATTTTTAATGGAGCGGTTTACACGGCCGACAACGACAACCCATCCGCAGAAGCGGTTGTAATAAAAGACAATAAAATTCAATATGTAGGGTCGTTAGAACAAGCTCAAACCTACCAATCCACCAGCACAAAAATGATCGATGCGGCCGGTAATACCGTCATGCCCGGCTTTATCGACGCTCATTTTCATGTGATTTGGGGAGCCAAATCGCTAGCATCTGCACAATTAGTTGAGTGCACAACCCTTGAAGAGCTCAAAGCCTGTCTGCATGATTGGGCACCCAAGAACCCGGATTCTGACTGGGTGATGGGGAACGGCATGTCCTATGCGGTTCCAACGGCCGATGTTGATTTAAATCGCCATCACCTTGATGCAATCATCGCAGACCGGCCGGTCATTCTCTATTCATTCGACATGCACACCGTCTGGCTCAACACCATGGGGCTAGAAAAAACCGGTTTGTTACAAGGTCATCCTCCCCTGCCCGGCGACGCAGAGGTGGTGATGGGGAGCGATGGGTTAGCAACGGGAGCACTGATTGAGCCGGCCGCATACAACCTTGCCGTTGAGAAACTGCCTGAGCAATCAGAAGCGGAAAAGTTAAAAGAGCTTCAAATCGGCATGGATTACATCTCCTCATTTGGCATTACAACCGTTCATGACATGGCCTGCAACGCTGAAGATATGCAGGTTTATGCGGCATTGCTTGAGCAAGGAAATCTCACCGCCCGCATTTATGCCAATCAGCTAATTGAACCTGAACATCAGGTTGGTGATATTGACCGCTTGGCCGTTCCGCTACGTGAGAAATATGACAGCGACATGCTGCGGGTTGGCTTTATAAAATTCTTCATGGATGGAGTCTACGAGTCGTTTTCGGCCGTGACGCTAAATGGATACCCCGGCCGACCAGACCACCACGGAGAAGCGATTTTCTCCCCGGAACAGTTTGCCGGCTTAGCGGCCGAAGCAGATCGCTTGGGCTTTCAAATCGCCGTACATGCATGTGGGGATGGGGCCGTACAACGCGTCCTAGACGGGTATGAACGTCTCATCCAAGAAAACGGAAAACGAGACAGCCGACATCGCGTTGAGCACATAGAAATGGTGAGCCATGCAGACATTAAGCGTTTTACCGAATTAGACGTCATCGCATCGATGCAGCCGCTGCATGCCCCACTAGAAAACAATGACGGAGATATTTGGGTCTCTCGGGTAGCTGAGGAAGAGTGGGATATGGCATTTGCCTGGCGCATGCTGCGGGATTCAGCCGTTCATATCTGCTTTGGATCAGATTGGCCCGTGGTCACCCTGAACCCATTTTTAGGCATTCATGCAGCACTCAACCGCAAGCCGTGGAAACCCGGGCACAATAGCCATAATCAAACCCTTGAAGAAACCTTGAACAGCTACACAAAAGACGCCGCTTACACTGAATTTGCAGAAGAAAAGAAAGGGCAGTTAAAAGCTGGGATGTTGGCCGACATTGCGATTCTTTCAGACAACATCTTTCAGGTTCCGGCTGATCAGATTTTAAATATGACCGTCAACTTAACCATCATGGATGGCAAAATCGTGTATTCAAAAGACAGTTCAAGCGTGTAAGAGCAGAAATTGCTGCGGGACAATAATTTAATCTTCATGGTCTTAACTTGCGAAATCGAAATATATTCTCCCATTTGTAAGGAATCTCTCGCTCCAGTAGCTAGCCCCCCTGATACCAGAGAACAGAGATGTAAAAACTGTCTAATTTTTACGCCTCTTAAATTGCTATTTAAGCCTCTGCTGGCTATAATCGGTTAGTTCAGAACAAGTAGGAGCAAAACCCTAACTACTAACTTTCAAATCCCCCTTTTATACAGGAGAGCGAAGTGACACAGTCTCGGACAAGTGATCCAGAATACTGGACCGAACCATCCTTCAACATTACCGATTCGGATATTGAAGATCTCTATCAATTCCTGATCGATACAGAAGAGCCGCAATCTCTAGACACCCTTGTAAGGGCGATTATTGTTTCGCGCATTAACGCGGAAAAATTAGAGCTACAAAAACGTCTTGAGGGACGCACCGTTTATCAACCGGTTTTAAGTTACAAAGCTGGTGATCAAATCATCTTCCCATCCATGCAATTTGCCCATGGGGAAGTTGTGACCATTCGTGAAGCGCAAAACCCTCAGTTTGGCGATTTTAAAGCGATCGAAGTTAGCTTTGCAACCGGCCGTAGCCGTGAGTTCGCCTCGGAGCTAGATATTGAGCATCCGCTTAATTCTGGCGATGGGTTATCAGCCGTTGCTAGCGATGAGCCCGATATCGAAAAACTTGTCGCATTCTACGGCGACAATGTATCGGCCGTTTTACGCGCTCGCCTCGACGAAAATGAAGAGTTTGTGCGTCTGGCTGACCAATGGTTCATTAAGTCGCTATTTTCAGATGTAAATGTTGGTCACTTGCATTTAGCTGAAGCGATTTTAGACATGAACATGGGTGGCCCGTTAACCACTCCAACCATCTTAAACGACTTAGACATGGATTCTGGCGTTAAGCCATCTGTCCAAGAGTTTTCGCTCAACTACAGCTTGCAACAAGACGATCGTTTTGTTGAAGTAGCTCCTCCTGGAAAAGTTGAATGGTTCTTGCATCGGTTAACGCCAGATGCGGTTCAAAATGTTCCTGAACGGCTCAAATACGAAACGATTTCATTTGACCGGGCCCTATTTGGCTCTCAACTGGTTCACATCGAACGGGAAATTGACGACGAATGGTCTGAAATTGAATCGGCCGACATGAAGCAAACGGTCAAGTTCCCAATTACCTATCCACATTTAAGCAGCGGCACCTTACCTTTATCATCGCGCGTACGCCCGTTGTTTCCGTTAGGTGTTTCTCAAACCCAGCTTGTTACCATGATTGATGACATGAGCGGGCAAGAGTTCAATGTGTGGGTTGTGGGTAAACATCGCTACATTACCGGTTTAAAAGACTGGTTTGAAAGCAACAAAATACCTGTGGGTGGATACATTAATCTAACCCCAACCGATCAGCCCGGCCGTGTTATTTTGGGCTGCGACCGCCGCCGCAAAGAGCGCAAAGAATATGTGCGCATGGCAACGGTTGTAGACAATTCAATCCGCTTTGAGCTGATTAAGAAAAATATCGGGTGTGATTATGACGAGCTCATGATCGTAGATACCGAACAAGTTGCCGCGCTTGATACAATCTACAAGCGAAGCAGCCAGCGGCCGCTCAACGAACTCCTTGCTGAAGTGTTCCCTTATTTGATGAATGAAGGAACCCAACAAGCCGTTCATGCAAAAACACTGTACAGCTCGATCAACATGCTGCGCAGAGTACCTTCTGGGGTTATATTTGCAGAGTTGGTTCGTCAACCAGCCTTTATCTCTGTTGGAGATCAGTATTGGCAATTTGATCCTAATCGGATGCAATAAACCGATCTTAAGGCTTCGCAGTTTTTGATCGCTTAAAACAAACAATCTGCGGCCGGTTTTTTACCCGGCCGCAATCGAGAACTTTTAATCACAATGGCAGGCAGACCTAAAATCAACCTTCAAGGTAATAAAAAAGTAGATGCATCTTCGCGCTTCCACATCGACTACGAATGGTGGAATCGTTCAACAATGGATCTAAAAGCCTATTTGGCAACGCGACTTCAAGCCTTAGGGATTAATGATATTCACTTTAATCCCGAAGTTGATGAAGTAGATATTGTTGACATGAACACGGGCGAAGTTCGTCGTGTTGATGGATTTCAGTATGTAGTTCACACCTATTTCCGCCAATTGCCAGAAGATTTTGCCCAAAAATCATCTTTGGTTGACGCGGTATTTTGTGTATTGCTAGCAAACGCCAACCAGCCGATGACTGTGGCTGAAATCTCAACCGAGATCGGCCGGACTCCTGACGTTGTCTTGCGCACCATCGGTGGAACCCGCATCTATCAGGGAATTTCTCCCGTTATAGATTAGTGGGCGTTTAAACCACTTATAAAATAATTTAAGCCCCAGTAGCTCAATGGATAGAGCGCCGGACTTCTAATCCGTAGGTTGAGGGTTCGATTCCTTCCTGGGGTGCCATAAAACAAACCGTTGGTTGAATACCAGCGGTTTTTTGTTACCATTTTTCACCATGAAGATTTTCTCTGTTCAAGAAATGATCGATGCGGAACGAGCGGCTGATGCGGCCGGGCACAGCTATGCAACCATGATGGAGATGGCGGGTGAGGGGCTTGCAAACACGATTCTGGCGGAAACTGATGCGCTTAGCTGGCCCATAATTATTTTGGTTGGCTCGGGCAACAATGGGGGGGATGGGCTGATTGCGGCCCGCTATATGCATCAGGCGGGCGCAAAAGTCAGCGTCTTCTGCAATCGGAGCCGTGATCCCAATACAGATTCCAACTTTAAACAATTGATTGATTTGGGGATAGAAACCCATTCTTTTGAAGAATTTGGAACAGTAGAGTTATTTGATGAACAACTCGTCAAATGCGGAGTCTTTGTTGATGCCCTTTTCGGGACGGGTTTAAACAAACCGGTAAAAGAACTTTATACCACACTCTTAGAACTCGTTGATTCTGCAAATAGTCGAGACAAAAAGTTTATTGTCGCTGTAGATTGCCCATCTGGGATGAATTGTGACACCGGTGAGATAGATGAAGCCACACTAACGGCTGATCTAACCGTCACATTTGGTGGAGCCAAACACGGCCACTTTTTGTATCCGGCCGCTGGTAAAGTCGGTCGGTTAATCGCTGTTGATATCGGCCTTGATCCCCTCATCACTGAAAAAATAAAAACCGAGCTAGCAACGGCCGATGTAATGCGTCAGTTGCTCCCGCAACGCCCTGCAAACGGGCACAAAGGCACCTTTGGCAAAGTGCTAATTGCGGCTGGATCTAATCAGTATCGGGGCGCAGGGATATTGTCGGCAAAGGGGGCGTTTCGCACCGGATCGGGGCTGGTTGCGCTCATGACACCGGTGCTGGCCCGCCAGTCGGCCGTTGGCCTATTGCCCGAAGCTACTTTTCCGCCAATATCTGATGAATCGAAATTAGACACTGCATCAGCTAAATGGCTTGAAGTTTACATTCGCGAATATAACGCTATTTTGATAGGGCCGGGAGTTGATAGGGTAGATCACTTTATCCAAACAACCCTTCGGCATATGAAGAAATATGCCACACCGGGCGAAGGGCTTGTACTTGATGCAGATGGGCTAAATGCATTGGCTCGAATTGCAGATTTCCATACCCATCTACCCAGCGATACGATCTTGACGCCACACCCAGCAGAAATGGCTCGATTATTGACTGAGTATCAAAGTGTTGTCACCAACGCAGAAAGAATCAGACTGACCAAAGAAAAAGCGACTGAATGGGGATGCATCATTCTGCTAAAAGGGGCTAACACCGTCGTAGCAGCCCCAGACGGTCGGGTTGTGATTCTGCCGTTTGCCAACCCGCTTTTGGCGGTGGCGGGTAGCGGAGATGTGTTGTCTGGGGTCATCGTTTCGCTGCTGGGACAAGGGCTTGATCCGTTTGATGCGGCCGTGCTTGGCGGCTGGTTGCACGGCTCGGCCGGAGAGTTAGCGCGCCACAAGTTTGGGGATCGAGGCATGCTGGCGTCTGAATTGGCAGACCTGATTCCCCTTGCCATTCAACAGCTTCAAGCAGGTGACGGTTCATGACACTGCGCCAGCTTTCGGTCAGGCACATTGAAACGGCCGTTCAAGAGTTGATCAAAGAATCGGCCTACAAACTGCCGGCCGACTATTTGGCAGCCATGCGTGCGGCCGAAGAGCGCGAAGCATCCAAGACCGGCCGGATCATGCTCACCACCCTGCTCGACAATGCTGATTATGCAGAGGTGGAACAAATCCCCACCTGCCAAGATACAGGCATGGCGATTTTAATGCTTGAAATAGGGCAAGACGTACATCTGGTTGACGGAAATCTGACCGATGCGATTAATGCCGGTGTGCGGGCAGGATATGCAGATTTACGTAAATCGGTTGTGGGTGATCCACTTGAGCGCACAAATACGGCCGACAACGCCCCCGCCATCATCCACACCGATATTGTGCCAGGCAACAAAGTGACCCTAACCTTAGCCATGAAGGGATTTGGGGCGGAGCTGATGAGCCGGATGCAAATGTTCCCGGCCAACGGAGGGGTAGAAGCGGTTAAAGCATTTGTCATCGAAACAATTGAGTTGGCCGGGCCAAACGCCTGTCCGCCGGTCATTGTGGGGGTGGGATTGGGTAGCTCATTTGACGGCGTGGGCTTACTCGCCAAAAAAGCCCTCATGCGGCCGTTGGGCCAGCCATCCCCCAAACCACACTTGGCCCAGCTTGAACAAGAATTGCTAAACAGCATTAATGATCTGGGGATAGGGCCGCAGGGTTTTGGTGGCACCGTGACCGCTTTGGCCGTGCATATTGAAAGTTTTGCCACCCACATCGCTGCCTTGCCGGTTGCGGTTAATCTCAACTGTTCCGCCCCTCGCCGAGCAACAGTTGTGCTCTAAAACAGTTTGACTATTACGATCCAACTCCCCCTCACGCTCGAATCTATTAAGCCACTGCAAGCCGGAGATGTTTTTCTGCTGACCGGCCGACTTTTAACCGCTCGGGACGCCGCCCACAAACGACTCATCGCTGAGCTAGAATCTGGGCAAAAACCACCCATCGATTTAAAGGATGAAACACTTTACTATGTGGGGCCAGCTCCGGCCAAGCTGGGGCAACCGCTCGGTCCGGCTGGACCAACGACCAGCGGTCGGATGGATCCGTTTACGCCACAATTGCTCAAACTTGGGGTGCGGGGGCTGATCGGCAAAGGGTATCGCAGTGATCGGGTTAAGCAGGCGCTGATTGAGCACAACGCGGTTTATTTCGCGGCCGTGGGTGGGGCAGCAGCCCTCTTAGCACGGCAAATCACCTCGGCCGAAGTGGTTGCTTACGCGGATCTTGGCACTGAAGCGATACGCCGTTTGGAGGTCGAAGATTTTCCGGTTATCGTGGTTAATGATTGCCACGGTGGCGATGCGTATGCGGACGGCCGGAAGCAGTTCGAAATAATTCATGAATGAAAAACAATTTTTAAGAGGCTTTTTGCCTGACGATGACCCGCTACAAAATTTGCCCACAGCCTGTCAAGATTGGGAACAATTAGGCGCTGATTTACGCAAGCTGGTGCTAACGCGCCACTTACGGCCGATGGTGCGCGACCTTCCTCCGTTCCCCCACACAAGCCTAATAACCGGCCGCGAAAAATGGCGCGCCATCAACCTGATGGGATACATCACCAGCTTGTACGTGCTGGGCACACATGGGGAACCGATCAGCACAATCCCAGCGAATTTGGCGGTGCCGTTTCATGCAGTGGCGGCCGAAATGGGTGTGCCACCGATTTTGTCGTATGCGATCCAGGCGCTACACAACTGGCGGCGGATCGATCCGGCAGGCCCCATCGCTGCCGAAAATTTGACCCTGTTGCAAAACTTTGCAGGTGGCATGGATGAGGAGTGGTTCGTAACGCTGCACATTGAAATCGAGGCGGCCGCAGCCCCTGCCATCTTAAGTCTGCGCCAGTTAAAAGCGGCGGCCGAACAGCAAGATTTTGGGGCAATGGAACGGCATCTTGAAACGATTGGGGCCACGCTAGAGACGATGACAACAATCCTGAAAAAGATGCCGGAACGATGTGACCCATATATTTACTACAATCGGGTGCGGCCGTTTATGTTTGGCTGGAAAGACAACGAGATGTTCCCCGAAGGTGTGTTGTACGAAGGGGTTGAAGCATATGGGGGACAGACGGTACAGCTACGGGGTGAAACAGGGGCGCAAAGCAGCGTGGTTCCCGCCATCGATGCCGCTTTGGGGATTGGGCACGAACGGGATGAAATGCGCATCTACTTAATCGAGATGTTTGATTACATGCCAGACACAGATCGTAATCTGATTTATGAACTGCAAAAAGGGGCAAACGTACGTGAAACGGTGCAGGGCTCAGGCTCCCCGTCTCTACGAGACAGCTATAATTTTGCGATCGAAAAGTTAAGTGATTTTAGGATTAAGCACATTGAATATGCGGCCATGTACATTTTGAAACCGGCCAAATCGACAGAGGGAGTGGGGACAGGCGGCACCCCGTTTACGTTTTATCTCAAGAAACATATTGCTGAGACAAAAACGCATTTAATTACGGCCGATTAAGTACTCTGTAAAGTATATAAACTGCGTTTCTGCTATAGCGTCATACCTGCGGAGGCAGGAATCCAGCGCTAAGTCTGGCACTAGATTCCCACCTTCGTGGGAATGACATCTATTTTAAGCATTAAGGTTCTACCAGCCAGCGGATCACTTCTTGAACCCCGGCTAAATTTCGATCAAATTCAGTGTTTTGGTGGTCAGTTAGCTCCACATCCATCGCCGCGATATTTTTAAGCGCCAAGTAATCTGGTGCGGTCCCGGTCACAGCATAACTAAATGTTGTGCCTCCTTTAGAGGGGGGCAAGTAGCCTGAACCTTGTTCATACGCGAACAGCAGTTGATCGGTCCCATCAGCGACAACATCACCACAATAGCCCGGATAAATCGCCCCGGCCGCGCT
Organism: Chloroflexota bacterium; assembly: GCA_020628815.1. GTDB lineage: Bacteria > Chloroflexota > Anaerolineae > Promineifilales > Promineifilaceae > WTJY01. The sequence goes on from JAHDEN010000059.1 coordinate 11,424, forward strand.
GTGATAAAAAATAACCCCATCTGGATTTTGTTGCTCGATAAAAAAGCGGATCGATTGGGTTTCAACTTCAGATTCTGGTGCAGTTCCGCCAGAGACTTCTTGTCTACGCCAATAACCCACCGGGTCCCACTGGCAGTCCCAATTCCGATTTAAATCAACCTCGTTCGCATTGAACCTGCCGGGGTCTGCATTAAACGGTACAGCGTCCCGAGAAAACCGGCCGGAACTGCCTGTAATCAGTTTAAGTCCGTCAGGATTCATCACCGGAATGATTGAAAGGCGCAGATTCTCAGGAACCACTTCCGGATTCGCCGTAAACCAATCGATCATCTCGTACATCAGCAAAACAGTATTCCATTCATACCCGCCATGAATGCCGCCGATCAAAATTAGGTGGGTTTCCCCCCATCCAAATTGATGAACATTGATCGATTCTCCCAAGGTTGAAAATGCGGTTGCATACACAATCGAATCCGGCCGGGGAGTCGGCGTATCAGTCACCGCTATCGTCGGAGTTGGGGATGGCAACTCGGCCACCGTTGCCTTTATTGTTACCGGAATCGTTGCTGTAGGGAAAGGGGTATTGGTCGGAATCCGTGTAGGAAGCGGGGCCGTCGTTGCCGTAGCAGGAGCTTCAACCGTAGGAACCTCAATCGTTGCTAAAGCGGCTAAGTCAACCTCTTCAGGTGCGGCACATGCTCCCCCTAATCCTATAAGCAAAATAATGGCGAGATAAAGTTTGAGTTGATTCATCGGCCGTAGTTTGCCCGCTTGCCGTTCAGATTGCAATAAAATTGTTGTAACTTATACCGGCAATCGGATTGTAAACAGGCTACCGCGCCGCAGTCCTTCGCTCTCGGCCGATATCGATCCAGCATGGGCCTCGATCACCGCCCGCGAAATCGCCAGCCCCAAGCCACTGCCGCTGTCATCTGCATGGCGCTGGCGCGACAAATCAGCTCGGTAAAACCGGTCAAACACATGGGGCAGATGGTGTGGCTCGATCCCCTCGCCGGTATCCAGAACCCGGATTTCAAGCCAATCCGGAGTTTGTTCTGCCTGAACCGTTATCGTCCCATTTTCAGGCGTATGGCGCATCGCATTGCTAATAAGGTTATTTATCGCCTGGGTCAGACGTGTCCGATCGGCCGACAGTGTCGGCAATTTACCCAGCAGCTCCGGCCGCAGTTCAATCTGCTTTTCGTCCGCCAACGGCCGGAACGCAGAAGCACAAGCCTGCACCAGCTCAGCGATATTAACCTCTTCAAAATCTAACGAAAGTTGATCTGCCTCCGCATTAGCCAGTTCATGTAGGTCATCAACCAGACGGGTGAGATGTTGGGTTTGATCAAACAATCCGGCAACCTCTTCCTCATTCATCGGATAAACCCCGTCGAGCATCGCCCGTAAATTACCCTGAACCACCGTTAACGGGGTGCGCAACTCATGAGCAACATCCGCCAACAAATTCTTGCGTACCGCCTCTGAATGCCGCAGCCGCTGTGTCATATTATTGAACGCTTTGGCAACCGCCTCAATTTCTTGCCCCCCTTTTGAGTCATCAATATAAACGTCTAGCTGGCGTAAATTAAGATTTTGCGCCCCCGCTTCAAGATCACTTAAGGGCCTAATCAGCCTTCGGCTAACCACTACACCAGCAATCGCCCCCACCACTGCGCTAAAAACGGCCCCACGGATAATGCCACGCGGAAAATCACGGCGCATCATTTCTTGAATTTTGTCAGACACCGCACGTTGCTGATCTTCGGTTAAATCAGTTTCTGAAAATATTTCAGCCAAATCGTTTTCTTCAAACTGCTGATCAACGACATCGAAAGAATCTAATGTCAGGAAAATGCCAAAAGGGACCAACACAAACAGAATTTGCACAATAGCAAATGTGAGTGCGATGCGTATCCAGAGACGGTTAAACATGTTTAGATTCAGTCCCGAGGGTATCTATTTCTCAAAACGATAGCCGATCCCATAAACTGTAGCGATGTGGGTCGGTTTTTTAGGATCTGGCTCAATTTTTTTGCGGATATTTTTGATATGGCTGTCTAGTGTGCGTCCCATACCCGCATAGCTGTACCCAAGCCCCTTTTCGATGAGTTCATCACGTGTAAAGGCATAGCCGGGGCTGTCCATTAACAGAAACAGCAGATCAAATTCAGTCGGGGTTATATCAACCAACTCACCTTCGACAAAGAGTTGATGGGCCCCTTTATCAAGTCGCAACCGGCCGAGTTCGAGAATTTGCGACTCGGTTCCCCCTTCTTTGTCCAAAGCAATGCGGCGCAGTTGAGCACGTACCCGGGCCACAAGCTCACGCGGGTTAAACGGCTTGGTTACATAATCATCGGCCCCAATTTCAAGCCCGATGATCTTATCCGCATCATCTACACGGGCGGTCAGCATGATAATTGGAGTTGCTCGCAAACTGTCATCGCCACGTACAAAGTTGGTAATCTGTAACCCATCTTTGTCGGGCAGCATGAGGTCTAGCACAACCAGATCCGGCCGTTCACTACGAATCATCTGCTGGGCCAGCAAACCATTACCGGCCGTCAACACGGTATAGTTTTCTTGCTCAAGGTAACTGCGCACCAATCGCACAATATTTGGATCGTCATCCACTACCAGAATTCGGGACATGTTTCAGTTAGTTAGTCAGTCGGTCAGTGAGTTAGTTGATCAGCTTCGCTCAATAGATTACTGAAACACTGATCAACTAAAAAACTGAATTACTCGTATCGCAACGCTTCAATCGGCCGCAAACTGGCTGCACGCCATGCCGGGAAAATACCAAACACAACACCGATTGTAATCGAAATACCGGTCGCTAAACCGATAGATTGCGGTGACACAAACGTTGGGATATCCCCAAAACGGGCGGCCAAGAATGAAATCAAGTAGCCCAATCCGATACCGATGCCGCCACCGACTAAGGACAAGACAATCGACTCCAATAAAAACTGAGTCAAAATATCCCGCTTTAACGCACCAATCGCTTTGCGGATACCGATCTCACGTGTCCGTTCGGTCACGCTCACCAGCATAATGTTCATAATGCCGATACCACCCACAACCAGCGAAATACCGGCGATGGCACCCAAGAATACGGTCAGCAAGCCTAAAACATTGCCAATCGTATCCAGAATCGATGCGTTAGAAAGAATTCGGAAATCGTCTTCATCGGCAAAGATAATATCATGCCGTTCCCGCAAAACCTCAGTCAGCTCTTCGGTAGCTGCATCGATGACCTCATCATTCGCAGCCACGGCCGTAATCGTATCAACCGCCTTCTCACCGCGGCGGGTCCGTTCAACACCCAGCCGCTGTTGGGCCGTCGTAATCGGGATATAAACGGTTTCGTCAGGGTTAGAGCCAGGAGCCTGCCCCTGTTCTTCTAACACCCCAACAACTTCATAACTAATATCCCCAATTTTGATCTCTTGCCCAACCGGAAACTCTTCACCAAACAGTTCACTGGCAACTTCTTGGCCGATGACCGCCACACGAGCGGCCGTATCTATGTCAGGTTGGTACAACCCATCACCGGCCAAAAATTCGGTCAGATTATTAACCACCAAATAGTTGGCCGTGACACCCACAACGCCGGTGTTGTATTCACCATTCCCCCAAGTGATTAATTCCTGCCGATTGATACTAGCCGCCACTTCAGCGATAGAAGGAGCGTTTAGCGGATCAGCCAGCGCTTCCACATCACCCAAAGTCAGTGACGGGTAGCCACCAGAGTTATCGCGGTCGGTAAAAATGGTGAGCAGGTTCGAGCCTAACGCTTCAAAGTCGGCCGTGACCGATTGCTGAACCCCATTACCGATCGACACCAAGCCGATCACAGCCCCAACCCCGATAATCACGCCCAGCATCGTCAAAACAGAGCGCAACGTATTGGCACGCAAACTGTCTAACGCTGTTAAAAAAGATTCTGTTAGGTTCATACCGCGGCCTCTTTTTGCGGATTGATCTGTTCATCGCTGACAATCAATCCATCACGTAAAGTCACAATGCGACGAGCCCGTTCTGCAACCTCACGGTCATGGGTGATCATCACAATCGTGATCCCATCGTCGTGCAGTTGATCAAAAATACCCATCAACTCTTCACCCGTTTTGGTGTCTAACGCACCGGTCGGTTCGTCGGCCAAAATGATGTTGGGGCTCACGGCCAAGGCGCGGGCTACCGCCACACGCTGCTGCTGACCACCAGAAAGTTCATCGGGCTTATGATGGGTGCGATCACCCAATCCCACAATGGTCAACGACTCTTTGGCCCGTTCATTTCGTTCGGAGCGTGGCACACCAGCGTACATTAGCGGCAAGGCAACCTGCTTAAGCGCAGAGGTACGGGGCAACAAATTAAACTGCTGGAAAACAAAGCCGATCCGCTGGTTCCGAATCCGCGCTTGCTCATTGTCACTCATGTCACTCACGTCAATGCCGTCGAGCATGTATGTGCCGGCCGTGGGTACGTCTAAACAGCCAATGATATTCATCAGGGTCGATTTACCCGAGCCCGAAGGACCCATAATCGCCACATACTCACCTTCAGCAACGTTCATATTCACCCCACGCAGCGCGTGGACCACTTGGTTGCCCATCTCATAAGATTTTGTGATATTGGTTAAATCCATCATGGCTTAATCGTCATCCCCCGGTCCACCGATGTTGATTGTTGGTGGCGGAATATATCCGATCGCCACTTCATCCCCATCATCAAGACCGCTTAAAATCTGCGTATTGGTTGCATCCCGTAACCCGATAGTGACTTCAACTTCTTCCAAAATCGGTTCACCTTCTTCATCGGTGCCGGTCACACGATCAACATAAAACAAGCCCGCATTTCGATCAGCACGGATGGCTCGGTTCGAGACCAATAGCGCATCATCTACCTGAGAGGTTAGCAAACGAGCTTCGGCCGTCAACCCATTCAACAGCTCAATATCACTCTCTTCAAGCGCGATATTCACCTGATAGTTAACAGTACCACTTGCATTCGGCGTATTAACCGGCGCAATCGACACAATACTGCCGAGCAGTTCAACCCCACGATACGCATCAAACGTAATCGTCGCGTCTTGCCCCACCGAAACCAAGCCGATGTCGATCTCGTCTACATTTAGCTCAACTTCTAAGCTATCCATGTCGATCAAAGACATCACCACACCGTTGCCAATCTCACCAGGGGTCACATTAACTTGGGTGATAATTCCATCAAATGGCGCTGTAAGAACCGCTTTGGCCAAATTATATTGGGCACGCTCTAGATTGATTTTTGCTGTTTCAAGTGCCACTTCTTGGCGCGTTATCGCCACACCGGTCGGGCCATCTTGCAAATTGCTTAGCGTGGCTTGTGCCTGGGCTACATTGGCCTCGGCCGCCGCAATCTGGTCAGATGTGGCCCCAGCCAGCAGCTTTTGGTGGCGCGCCTCGGCCGCATCCAATGCCGCCCGGCGAGATTGCACATTTGAGCCTTGAGCCGCCACACTGCTATTGCTAGCTCCTGGTTGCAAATTGCTCAACCGCTCTTCAGCCAATCTCAAGTTGGCCAACGCTTGCTGGGCATTTGCTCGTGCATCCGGGTCATCCGATGTCGGGTCACAGTCAAACTGATTGGTCTCGCTGTTCCATGTACATTGATAGGTCGCACGATGCGCTTCTTCTGCCAGCTTATAGGCCGCTTCTGCATCTGACAGCTGTTTCTCGGCTAACAAAATTTCATCAGCAGATCCACCGGCCGCCACTTCGCTATAGCGTGAAGATGCTGAGCCGAGGTCTGCACGAGCCGCATTTAAGTTTGCCTCAGAAGCCGCAATGTCTGATTCAGACGGGCCAGATAGCAAATCGTCTAGAGCCGCTTGTGCGCTAGCCAAAGCCGCGTCAGCACTAGCGATATCATAATCGGCCGCAGGCAACCTAAGCTTGGCAAGATTTTGCTCTTGCACCGCTACCGCTTGCTCCGCTTCTAAAACAGCCCGCTCAAGTGATGTGGTATCAAGTACAACCAAGACATCCCCTGCGTTAACACGGTCACCCGCTTGGGCGTTAACGGCCGCTACCGTACCGCTTGTTTGCAGAGCCAAGTCCGCTTCACGCTGTGCAATTAACTGCCCGGCCGCCGTTGCTCCGGCCGATAAATCGCCTCGAAACACATTGGTAAAGCTTTCAATTTCAGTGTCTGTTGCTTGCCCCGGCCCACCTTGTGCCTGAGCACCACCACTCCCAGAAAAGAAGCGGAAGGCGAAAAAGCCTAAGACAGCAACCACTAAAACGATGATTGAATTACGTATCCATTTTTTCATGATTTTTGCTCTCCCTACTGACCAGGGTCAGGTGGTCCGCCACCTCGACCCGGAACAATGACCGGCACACTGTAATTAACAACCAGTACATCGCCTTCGCTCACCCCGTCTATCACTTGGGTGTTTCGTGAATCCCGTAGGCCGATTTTGATTTCAACTCGTTCAGTTGATACGGCTCCCTCAGCATCAGTTGTTTGCAGGTCAACAAAGAACCGGCCGGATGATCGATCAGATGTAATCGCACGATTTGGCACCAGCAAAACCCCATCCCGCTTGGCGGTCAGCAAGTTTGCGTTCGCCGTCATACCGATCAAAATCGGCACATCAGCCTTGCCCAATCCAAGATGAACATCATAGCTGGTCACCCCGCTGTTGGTCGATCCGGCCGAAGGTGCAATCGATTGAACCTCACTCCCGATTTCTTCGTCTGGCCAAGTTTCTAACGTTACGACCGCTTCTTGTCCTAACGAGATCGAGGAAATATCGATCTCATCCACTTGCAGCACAATCTCAAGATTTTTGTTGTCTGCCATTTCAAGCACAATCCCACCAGCTACTTCGCCAGGGGCTACATGGATGGCGGTTACCACGCCGTCAAACGGAGCGGCTACCACAGCGCTGTCTAAATTGTATTGGGCATCTTCAAGTGAAATTTCGGCCGATCTGACGTTAGCCTCTGCAATCGCAACGTCTTCAGATTTGGCACTTTCCATCAATCCTGCCAAACGCGCTTCGGCCGAAGCCACAGTTGCTTGGGCAGCGGCTAAATCTGCGGCCGAGGCGGCAGCCTGCAAGGCGATCAAATCTGATTCGCTAGCAGATGCTCGCGCACTTGCGGCCGAAACCGCCTGTTGTTGCGCCCCAACTGCGTTAGGGTCAGCACCAGCCAACACCCGATCATATTTGGCCTGAGCCGCTAAAAAGTTAACTTTGGCGCTCTCATATGCATCAGCCAGCCGTTTGTTAGCAAAATCTCCTACATCTTCAAGCGTGCGTTCAAGTTGCTCAAACTGATTTTGTGCAATCACAAGTTCCGCTTTAGCAGCCTCGACGCTGGCTTCTGAAACCGTATCAAATGTGGCGTTTAAGTTCGCCTGTGCTGATGCGATTGATGCCTGAGCAGAACGCAAGTTAGCTTCAGCTACAGCAATATCAAACTCATCCGCTCCGATCTCGAGCTTTTCGAGCCTGGCCTGCGCACTCGCAACGGCCGCTTTTGCAGAAGCCAAATCCGCTTCAGATGCAGGCTCGTTCAGGTCAGCCAAGGCTGCCTGCTGATTGACTAAGTTTTGCTCTGCGCTACGCACAGCAAACTCAAGTTCAGTCGTGTCAAATTCAATCAGCACATCACCAGTTTCAACGCTATCACCAACGCGCACGTTCACACGAGTCACCAACCCTTGCAGGTTTACGGCTAACTCGGCACGTGCCAACGAATCAATCTGGCCGCTGGCGGTCGCGGCCGAAGATACGTCACCAATCGTGGCGATAACCGTCTCTTGCTCACCATCTCCTTCAGGTACACCGCCACACGCGGCCAGCACCATCACAGAAAGCAATAGAAGCAAGGCGACTATTTTTTTTCGATGCAATTGTTTGGGCATGAAAAACCTCTCACAGCTTAGTTTTCTAAAAATTTCTACTCTTTTTCAATTTCAAAGGTTGTCTTGGTATAGCAACTCCCAAACACTCACAACAACCCATCACAGTCAGGCAAAATTTAGATTGGGGCAAGCGTATCCACAAAATATGGAGAAACTGTGGAGACGGCTCAAAGATAATATGGTTTTTATGCAGGCTGGCTCCAAACAAAAAAGCGTGACCCCAGAATTCTGGAATCACGCTTTTTGAAGATGCTTAACTTAAAAAGCTAAGCATCACCATTTTTTAGATGGGATCTAGTAACGGTTTCCGCCACCACGGTTTCCACCGCCGTAGCCGCCGCGACCACCGCCGCCGCCACCACGACCGCCGCCGTAGCCGCCACCGCCGCCACGACCACCGCCGCCACCGTAACCACCACGGCCACCGCCGCCGCCGCCACGATTTTCTTTTGGACGCGCTTCGTTAACGGTCAAAGAACGGCCGTCAACTTCTGAGTCGTTTAGTGCTTCAATCGCTTTGGTTGCTTCACCGTCGTCAGACATTTCGACAAAGCCGAAACCGCGTGAACGGTTGGTCTCACGATCCATAATGATCACAGCTGAATCAACTGCGCCATATTCTGAAAATAAATCAACAAGTTGATCCTCGTCCCATGCGTATGGAATACCACCTACAAATAATTTTTTCATTTTTGAATAATCTCCTGATGGATGCTTCTTAAATGCATCACCTAACTCTACTAACTAAATTAACTGTGATCAGCAGCTTCAATATGCGCATGACCATGATCAATTTCACCTGCCGTTGCCGACCGGATATTTACGATTTCAACCTTAAAGTGAAGGGTTTCACCCGCTAAAGGGTGATTGACGTCCAAAACAACTTCATCATCTGAAATTTCATGGACGAAGGCTTCCATTTCTTCCTCGTTGTCGTCTTTTAAATGCAAAAGCATGCCGACTTCAAGTTCAAAATTTTCTGGGAACAACGAGCGATCTATCGTGTGAAATCCCTCCTCATCATATTCCCCGTAAGCTTGATTTGGTGGAATAACAGCATCAACTGAATCACCAATCTGCTTACCTTCTAGCTCTTTCTCTAAACCCGGAATTATGTTTTGATGTCCGTGTAAGTAAATGAGAGGGTCATCGGACGCAGTCCGATCAATTTCCTCGCCTCCATTTAACGACAGAACATAATTTAGGCTCACCACTTTGTCTTTGGAAATTATTTGGTTTAAATCCATATACGTGAAACGGCCTGGTTCTAAAACCGGATTCCATCCTCACACGATCTATTGTCTTGTTTTCTGGTGGAATTTGCTCTTTGCAGTGCTCTTGGGTGAGCCAGGCTGATATTGAGAAAGAAGTGTCTAAATAATTATCTTAAGGATAAGTAGTATTCGTCCAAGAAAAAATGATTAAACACTGCTGTATTACTCATCTTCTAGCGGAGGCATTACCCGTTACCTAAGTAGCATACTTTATTACGATACCAAGGTCAATGGGGATCACTGATATTCGTGAATATCAGCCTGTATCTTACAAAACAACAATGCAGCCATGTAAAACAACGATTGGTCAAGGCGATAGCTAAGGTTGAATTAGTGTCCCTCTTTTTTCGGGCAGGTTTCCAAGGCTTCCTTTAATTCATGAATTCGAACAGGCTTACTAATATATCCGTCCATTCCAGCTTGCAGATATTTCTCTTTGTCGCCAACCAATGCATTTGCGGTCATTGCAACAATCCACGGCTGTTTCTCTTCCGGCCATTGCTTTCGTATTCTTTGTGTGGCGGTAACCCCATCCATTTCCGGCATCTGAACATCCATTAGCACCAAGTCATAGGTTGAATGGTGCAAAGCTTCAAGCGCTTCGATCCCATTTCCAGCGGTATTTGCTCTATATCCAAGACGCTTGAGCATATTCAACCCTACTTTTTGATTGATCAGGTTGTCATCAACCAATAAGATTCTCAAATTCTTCTGTACTTCACCCGGGAGTTTAACTGCCAACATGCCGGTCTGTTTAAGTATCGGTGCCGAACTATTCGCGTTGAGCAGCATTGTATTGAGCTTGGAATAAAGCAGTGAGGCCTTAATTGGCCGCCGAATCAAAGTCTCGCCTCTTAATTCATCTAGATCAGAACGGCGGAAGCCATAAGGAACAATGCGTACAATATTTGAAAAACTATTTTCAACAATCAGCTCCCTTGCTCCCGACTCCATTAGGCTGTGATCAATAATAATTGCATCAAACTCCGTAATCATCTCACGACTTAATCCAGGCAAAGGCAAAGCCTGTACACCCCAGAAATCTAGATATTGGCAAATGATATTTTGCTCTTCTAAAAATGGATTGATCACACCCACCTTTAGCTGCTTTCTGGTTCCAATCTTGATATTTTGCGGACCGGTTTTGCGGTTACACAAAATTGTAAAGTGGAACGTTGTACCTTCCCCTTCTTGGCTCTCTACCCAAATCTCTCCACCCATAAGTTCAACCAGCTGCTTGCTAATCGCTAATCCCAAACCGGTGCCACCATATTTTCGAGTCGTCGACGCATCAACTTGGCTAAACGACTGAAACAGCCGGTCAAGCCGGTCAGATGGAATACCGATCCCTGTGTCTCGGATTGAAATTTGGATAAATGAATTGTCACGCTTCGTAAAATTTTGAGCCGTAATTTTGATAAAGCCTTCGTGGGTAAATTTAACCGCATTCCCAACAATATTGACTAATACTTGTCGTATGCGGGTAATATCGCCGAATACTTTATTTGGAACATCTGGATTAGATATTGAGAGGAGTGCGAGCCCTTTGCCGGCCGCTTTAGCCCCCAATAAATCAACCGCATCTTCAATTACTGAACGAATTGAGTAGGGCTCGTCTTCTAACTCAAGTTGACCCGCCTCAATTTTTGAGAAATCTAAAATATCGTTTAGGATGGTTAAAAGCGAGTCTCCACTATTGCGGATCGTTTCTATAAAATCTTGCTGTTCGGCATCAAGCGGTGTGTCGATCATTAGTCCGGCTAATCCGATAATCGCGTTGAGTGGAGTCCTGATTTCATGACTCATGTTTGCTAAGAATTCTGATTTTGCCTGATTTGCCGCCTCCGCTTCTTCTTTGGCCTGCAGCATTTCTCGCTCAGCAATTTTACGACGTGTGATATCACGAATAATCGCGATGTTTCGAACGTTATCGTCTATGTTGCTCTGGCTAACGGTTAAATCGGCCGGGAACCGGCTCTCATCTTGCCGAACACCAACCATTTCACGTTGACCAAATTCAAACTTGCCTTCTTCAGATCGGTTTTCAAACAAATCAGCAAAAGGCATACCCAGCGCCTTACTCACTTCTATACCAAAAATTTCTTCTGCAGCGGCATTGTAAGACTGGATCGCTCCATCTTTGCCAAACATCACAATCCCGTCTAAAACGTTGTCTAAAATCGATTCAAGCTTGGCGTTAACGGCCGCAATTTGTTGCTGTGTTTTGCTCTGTAGATCTTCATACAGCTTGGTCATCTCTTCCGACGAGATAGCCAAAGAACGTTCGGTCAGATATCGATCTTGATCTGTTTGCTCATACGCCCGGTCAACACTTTCTAACAATCTCTTCCACTGAGCTTCGTTAGGTATTTCACCGTCTTTTAGTCGTATTCTTTTTAACTGGCGTGCAAGAAGTTTGTGCATTTAAAATTGATATGGGCTAAAGCAAAGAAGCGGTGATCTGAGATCACCGCTTTTGAGGAACAAAAACTGCCTATTTTTCGGTAATGGTTGTCAGGGTCATCGTTTGATTATGCAAGTCACATGAGCCTGAGGCATAGGGGGAAATTTCACCATATGAATAGAACCCGATCTGCTCAGACCCTTCAGGCAGCGCGTCCATCGTCGCTTCTAATTCTTCATCTGTACGTTCACCCAAAACCAGGCGACGGCCGACACAGCTTATCGCTATCGAAAGGACAGGTGAATCGCTGTTTGCAGATTCAACCGTTTTGATTGCAGCATCGGCCGCCCCTTCTATCAAGCGGTCAAAGTTTGCTTTCATAAGCTGAACTCGATGCCCTTCAGGAACATCCCCGGCAAATGTCATCGATTGATCATCTTCATTGACAGACAAAATTGTGCGCACAACGCTTTTCTCATCACCCGATGTCTCACGTAGCGCAAGCGGGAAGAGTAACGCGGTACCGGGTAAACCTTCAGCACGATCTCCCAAGTAAGTTTTGTACAGTTCTAAAGCCGGCTGGCCATCAAGCTCGTATAAAACATTATTTTTGGACTTAGTCACCTGACGTTCGGGACCAAAAATATCCCAGCCCCCTTTTGAGCCGTGGCCAATTGCAACTGAGTCCCCGTAAAAGGCTACCGCGTGGATGATATTTTGTTGGATGCCATCACCATTTAAAACCCATGTACTTTCAAATGCGGTGCCGTCTCCAGCAAGCCCCCCCGTAATAATCACATTGTTTGGCACAATGTCGTTTAAGCCCCGAACCAACTCAGATCCATTTACAGTTGTTCCGTCAGATAGCACAAAAATCCCTGCTAAGTCGTCACGCATCAGTTCACGGGCGATAGACTGCCCGGCCGCAAATGAATCTTCGCCTGATTTAGACACGGCCGAAGCGGTTGCGATCTCAGTCTTTTCAAACTCCATCATCGCAATGCTCAAGCTGTCATCATAAATAAATGTCTCAAAAATTTCACCCGATGTAGAGCAGCCTGTAATCGTGGCCCCTTTACAGTTTGCCATCAGCTCTTGCAATGGCTCAGAATCAGGTTTGATTCCTGATCCGCCAAAGACAACCACCAAAGTATTTTTATCGTTTGCAGCAGGCAGCTCGTCTGTGGTCCAGCCAAACTCTGGATCATACATAAATGTTTTTAATTTCATTTGATATCCTCAATTAATAGTTCGTTTTTGTACGTAGAATAACCAGAAGTCGGAAAACAGATTGCACAAATGCAGGGCATAGACTTACGGTTCAATACTTACATGGAATTATCGTAACGCTTAATGAGAAAATTGTAGATAGGGTAGAGGTCACAACAAGACAAAAGTCATAGGAATTTTTACTTGGTTTGTATCGAGCACAAAAACTCGACAGGCTTCAAACTTTGTCCGATAATATCGAACATCACAGACGACATGTTGAGGTACTACAACAATTACGTCAAGTTAATAACGAATTATGTTAAATAACGATCAGTTATATCGAACAAAAATTACAAATGTCCGATTTAATTGCAGATTATTCAGTATTGTTGTGCTGTTGCAACAGCACAACAATACTGAATAATCTAGATTTGTTTAGTAAATAAAATTATGCTTGGAACAATAAAAAAAACGGGAGAAATCCTGCAGCTGTTTGATCGGGAAAGTCCTGAATGGGGTGTGAGCGAGGTAGCTGATATTTTAGGCTATGCCAAATCAAGTACGCATGATCTAATGTCCAGCTTGGCAGAAATCGGGCTGTTACAGCAAACTGAAAAAGGGCGTTACAGGTTGGGATGGAAATTAGTAGATTTGGGGCAGGCTTTGGTGGCGACAACTGAACTACGGGCGGTTGCCCGGCCGGTTTTAGAAGAACTTGTGGCCGAGTATCGCGAATCAACCCAATTGGCCCTGATGGATGCCGGTATGGTGCTGTATTTGGACCGAATTAGCGGCACACGGCCGATACGTGTGGTAATGACTGATATGGGGCCGCGCGTACACCCCCACTGTACAGCCTTGGGTAAAATCTTGCTCTCGGCCCAGCCTTGGTCGCAAATTGAGGAGATCGTCACCCGCAACGAGCTTATTCGGATGACCGAAAACAGCATCACCGATTTAGAGCAGTTGAAGATCGAAGTAGCCCGGGTTCGAGAGGAAGGCTTTGCATATGATCAAGAAGAAATGATGTCAGACCTGTGCTGTGTAGCAGCCCCTGTGCGTGACTATACTAGCCGGGTTGTGGCAGCCATAAGCATGTCGGTGCCAGCCTATCGTTTCCAACGCTCCCGCAACGAACTGCGCCGAGCAGCACTCGATGCGGCCGGGCAAATATCTCGTCGCTTGGGCTATTACAGATAGCGACTGATTAAGCAAACTGGCAACAATTATCGATGCCTTTATAATCGCCCATTATGCTGAACAATATCAAAGAACGCAGACTGTTCCCCACCCTCATTCTTATTACGATTGGTTTTATAATCGTGCATCTGTTTCACACCTACTACGGGGTGCCAGCCAGCGATATGTTTGATCTGGAGATCGACAACAATTACCCTGAGTTCTTTCTATACTTGCAAGAGCTCGCAATCGCGATTTTACTCGTGCTCATGTACAGGCGTTCAGGCTTTTTGGTTTACTTAGCTTGGGGGCTGATATTTACCTATATCCTGCTTGATGACTCGCTGCTAGTCCATGAACGAATCGGGGTCTATTTAGTAGATCGGTTTAATGTGCAAAACAACTTTGGGGTTCGCGGCCGAGACATTACAGAGGTCATCGTCCAACTGTTCTTCGGTGTCCCGCTTATAGGCTTTATGGCTTGGGCTCATTTTTACCGGTCAGATAGTTTTGCCCGCATCGTTTCCACTTGGCTCTTTGCGCTATTGGCTCTCCTCGTCTCATTTGCCATTGTGCTCGACTGGTTTCATGTCAAGATCATGGTTATCGATCTAAAACCGGTGTTAGGTACCATTGAAGACGGTGCAGAAATGTTTGTGCTGACCGGAATTCTTTGGTACGTGTTTAGGCAATGGAAAAACCTAATGAACGGTTTTTCCATTCCGGTATTTGACTCTACCCCCATTAAAGGTGGCTAAAAAGAATTAATCTTCTTTTGGTGGTGCCGCGGTTCCACTACCCCGATTAATCGATTCATCTTCAATGACAGCGCGCCAATCGACCCCTTCTACCAGCCTAACTTTGTAAACCCCTTTAAAGTCATCGGGATCGGCCGGTTTTCCCTTGCGAATGATGTGAATATAGCCAGCTTTGGCTTGGCGTGCGGCCGTTTGCTTGATGCGTTTGAGCAAGCTTTGCCAGTCAAAATCAGCCAAACTTTGCGCGATTGCGGCCGGTGTCACATTCTTTTCGTGTCCAGCTTCGCCACACATCTCTAAAATTTTATTATATAGGTCGTTATCAGAAATTCTTCTTGCCATAATCTAGTTGCTTACAAGGGCTAAAACCCTTGTTATTTATTACCGTCTACTTTGTTTTTTAACTCGATCAGTTTGTCGGGATAGTCTGTGATCATACCATCAACCCCCATCTCCAGCAGAATTTCCATATCATTTTGATCGTTTATCGTCCACGGATGAACTAAAACACCGTGGGTCTGTAAATTCTGTACAAACCGTGGGGTTGTCACAGCCAGTCCCGAAAAAGATTGCGGCACCTGAAACGCAGCGGCCGGTGGGGTCCACAAGCTGTGCAACCCGAGCCGATTAAGCACATAAAACTCAATCACTTCATTTTGCACCACAGAGGTAGGGACTTCTGGACATACGGCACGAAACTCATCGATAACTTCTTGATGAAAAGAAGCCACGAGCACACGCTCAGGGCCGGTCCGCCCGTATTGCTGCAACACTGTGCAAAACGGCTCCACAATGCTGGGCTCCCGCTGTTTGATCTCGATGTTCATCGGCATATCTGGATACGCTTCAAACACCGATTCTAAAGACGGAATTTGAATGCCTTGCCCCCGATACGGCCGGTCAGACCGATGACTCTCTTCTGCCAAAGTAGGCCAGTGATACCCGGCATCCAGCTCCTGTAATTCAGCAAACGTCAACTCATTCACTCGGCCGGTGCCGTCTGTCGTTCGGTCAACCGTAGCATCATGGATGGTGACCAACACCCCGTCGCTTGTGCTATGAACGTCCATTTCAAGCACATCGACCCCCAGCTCCACCGCATGGCTAAACGCGCTCAGCGTATTGGATGGACGTAACCCATCCCCACCTTGATGTGCAATAACCACAAACGATTCACTCTGAAATGGCGGTTCTGACGTTTGAGCCGGTCGCCACACAAGGGACAGCAAAAACAAAACAACATACATAATCAAAAGTAGGGCAAGCACCCAGAATAAAAATCGGCCGATACGTCTCATGCTGTAATTATATTGGAAGCTCCTTTGCATGTCTTTAAATGATGGCTAAACTCTCCCTCGCTATGACAAAAGAAATCACCATTGGTGGACTATCGGCCGAAAAACCGGCCGGATGGATTCCACTAACAGAAACAAATTGTTTGATTCTGGTGGGGGTGACTGGGGTGGGAAAATCAACAACTGTCGATGCGCTGGCGCAAGCCGGGTTATCTTTTTCTCTATTGCCCAATCGCCGCACCATAACGGATCATTTTATGATCCGGTTTTTGCAAAAGCAGGCAAATGAGCCAATTGTTCCAATCAGTGATCGATCTGCTCGTTTTGACTACACGCGCCGCTATCGCGAGCAGTTTGCAGGGGGGATGGGGCACACCATTGCCAGCCTGACTATTAATCCACAAGAGATCACAACCAACTGGCTAATATTTGATGGACTGCGTGGCCAAAACGAAGTGCAACATGCGGCTGATGTGTTGCCCAATGCCAAGTTTTTGGTCCTAGAAGCGCCTGATACGGTTCGGGTGCAACGGCTGCTCGGCCGGAACGATGCCTTTGACCAAATGAGTGGAGGGGCAAGCGGCACAACTGATTTAGCCCAATTCAAGCGGCTGTTTGGTGATGATGGGGTTCAACAGCTTGAAGCGCTGGTTGATAACGGACAGGTTGAGCTAGAGACCCTCATGAGCAAAATTGCTATCGTTCAAAAAGAGCGGGAGAATTATGATCCGTTCATGGCCAAAATGGCGCTGCGGCACGATGCCCCAGAACGAACGATTTGTGTTGACACATCAGAATTGTCGGCCGCAGAAGCAGCCGCCTACACTCTAGAGAAACTAAACCGATGACAATCACCATTCGCACAGCAATCCCGGCCGATGTTCCGGCCATGCTCACCCACTTTCCCCGTTTAGCCGCGTTTGAACTACCGGCTAAACGTGAACCGCACCACTTTTATCAAACTGACCAAAAGGAATTGAAAAAATGGGCTGCAGGTGAAGTGGATCTACTAGTTCAGCTAGCCGAAGATGAACAAGGCACCCTGATGGGATTTACAATGACTCGGATGGGGAAAGAGTTTTTGAGCTATGAGCCAAGCGCCCATTTAGAAGTGCTGATTGTGACGCCTGAGGCTGAAGGCAAAGGAGTGGCTCGAAAGTTGATTGAAGGGGCAGAGACAAACGCGCAGGCTCACGGTGCAAAAAGTATGTCGCTCCACGTTATCGCAACCAATGTGCGGGCACGGGGACTGTACCAGCATTTAGGCTACTACGAAGAAGTTATTCGGAATATTAAGCACTTTTAGGCTTCCAGCAGAGTTTGATTTCTAACCTGCAAGAACAACGTAGAGTCCCATCCAAACGGCCATAGCGCCGACCATCACAGAAACATTAATTAGCGAGCATTTATATTTTGGAGTCATGATAAAAATCCTTTCTTGTAATCTTGAAAGGTATTTTCATCGATTCTCCGCTCTACCACAATGGCGATGTTTAAACTTTGGTTTAACCAAGTTTCGATTTTTGTATGACCGGGTAAAACTTAAATTGAACCGTGGTTAAATCTACCCGATTAGCCATTGGAACAGGAGCATTCCGGCCGTTGAGATGCCCAGCATCGTCACAACCGTTGACAAAGGCACCTCTTCACGCGCTTCTGGCAACATCTCTGAGAAAACCATCCAGATCATGGCACCGGCCGCCAAGCCCAGCCCCACCGCTAAAAACGGCCGAAACGCCAACACAAACAAGAACGCTGGCACAGCCATAATCGGCTGCGGCAAACTTGAGAAAATGCTCCATCCGGCCGCACGCCACACGTTTGAGCCTCGTGGGATCAACACCAATGAGATCGCTAATCCCTCAGGGATATTGTGGATCGCAATCGCGGCCGAAATTAGAGTGCCAAAGTCCTGCCCATCCCCAAACGACACCCCCACGCCAATCCCTTCGGCAAATGAGTGAACGGTCATAATGCCGATAATCAACAGCATTTTCATCGCATCCGCATTCCCTTCCAGTTCGCCAATATCTGGTTCGTGATCTTCCAAAAAATAACCGGCCACAATAATCAGCACAACACCCAGGAGCATGCCAACAACTAAGCGAACCGGATTAATCTGCCAACCTTCATAGACCAATCCTAGACTAGCACCCAGCATTAGTCCGGCCGCGGCCGCGTTGGCTGCGCCTAAAAACGTGCCGCTAATATTTTTGACAAACAAGAATGGGAGTGCGCCCAATCCAGTAAAAATAGCTGTAACTAAGGCTGCGCCAAAAACGTACCAAACATCCATAAAACTAACCTCTGTTATAAATAGATTTAACCACGGTTAAATTATAATTTAAACTCATAACACTTGCACCTTTCTTAGACAATATTGACTAATTTAATCTTGCAAGTTGATAGCTTCCTGATACTCTCCCAAAATGACCGAATTACACTACACATCAGCCAAAGAACTAGCCCGTATGATACGGGACAAAGAAGTCAGCGTTGTTGACGTGATGAAGGCTCATCTGGCCCGAATTGCAGAAACCAATCCCCAAGTCAATGCGATCTGCACCCTTGTGCCCGAAGACCAGTTGCTGGCCCAAGCGGCCGAAAAAGATGCCCAATTGGCGGCTGGCCATTCACCCGGCCCATTATTTGGTCTGCCTATCGCCGTAAAAGACTTGGCCCTGACAAAAGGGATTCGTACCACCATGGGCTCACTCATCTACAAAGATTTAGTACCTGATGTGGATGAGCTTTTTGTTGAACGGATGAAAGCGGCCGGTGCGATTATTATCGGCAAAACAAATACGCCTGAGTTTGGCGCGGGGTCTAACTCGTTCAATAAAGTGTTCGGCATGACCCATAATCCGTATGACCTGAGCAAAGTGGCAGGCGGCAGTACCGGTGGCGGTGCGGCAGCCCTGGCGGCCGGCATGGTTCCCTTGGCAGATGGGTCTGATCTGGGGGGATCGGTGCGCAACCCACCCGGCTATAACAATGTGTTCGGTTTGCGCCCCTCACCCGGCCGGATTCCCCGTGTGCCCAACATGCAACCGTGGGGATCGATGCCGGTTTTAGGGCCTATGGGTCGCTCGGTTGAAGATGCGGGCTTGCTGCTGTCGGTCATGGCAGGCTACGACGGCCGTGACCCGCTGGCTTTAGAAGGGGACACAGCCGTCTACGCTCAGCCACTCAAAGCTGATATGCGCGGCAAAAAGATCGCTTGGACCCCTGACTTGGGCCGCTTACCCGTTGATCCTGAAGTGATTCTGGTGCTCGAAAAGAACCTTGCCATCCTTGAAGAAATGGGCTGTATTGTGGAGCGAGCTCACCCTAAACTAGAGGGGGGGGAAGAGGTGTTCCAAACGATGCGGGCGGCCGGTTTTGCGGGCGGGCTGTTGGAAGATTTAAAAAATCATGCTGACAAAATGAAACGGACCGTGATTTGGAACATCGAAAGAGGGATTCCGCTGACCGGTCTAGAAATCGCGGCCGCACAGAAAACACGCGGGGAACATTTTCAAGAAATGGTGGCGTTCATGAACGAGTATGACTATCTGCTGCTCCCGACCGCTCAGGTCCCCCCCTTCTCGGTCGATGTCGAGTATCCGACTGAGATCAACGGGGTCCCTATGGAGACCTATATCGACTGGATGATGATTGTGAGCCTGATCACCAACACAGAGCACCCGGCCGCATCTGTACCGGGTGGATTTACGGCCGATGGTCTGCCGGTTGGATTGCAAATTGTTGGAAAATATCGGGACGAGCTAAGCGTGTTGCAGTTGGCCCATGCGTTTGAGCAGGCAACGAAATTTGGGGAGACACGGCCGGAAATTAAGTAGCCTGAGTTTTGCTTAAACCCGGAACGTCTAAAAAT
>JAHDEN010000289.1 GCA_020628815.1 Chloroflexota bacterium
TCATCATTTTTTGGTACCGCTTGTCACACACCGTCATCACCCCGTTGCAAACGCTAGAAACGTTTAGCTCAAAAATCACCGGCCGTGAGATTACCTCCATCACCGAAGACACCGCTCCAGCCCTGCTGGCCCGAACCCGTTCAGACCAAATCGGCCGCTTAGCCGCCGCCTTATCAGAGATGGGAAGGCAATATCTGATTACCGATGACCAACTTGATCAACAAACCGGCCGCTTAGAAGCGATTTTAGAAAGTATGGACGCGGGATTGATTCTTGAAAACATGGATGGCAAAGTTCTCTATTGCAACCGGCAAGCAAGCGACTGGCTTGGAAATGATCCAGCAGAAATTATCGGCCGCTTCGCCATCAACGAAATTCAAAACTTAACCGGCAGTAAAAAGAACGCTCAGCTTGATGAATTTTTAGGGAGTTCGGCTGAAGAGATGATCGAGATATCCCGATCCCGGCCAGATGGAAAAACACAAGACCTAAGTCTCAATCGGTTCAAAGTTAAAGACGGCCGAGGCAAAATAATCGGCACCGGCCAAATCTGGCAGGATGTGACCAATTATCAAGAGATGGATCGAATGAAATCCGCCCTGCTATCAACCGTTTCTCACGAACTTCGTACCCCACTTACCTCAATCATCGGGTACTCAGACTCGCTCATGGACACCGAAATTGAGTGGGACAAGACCAAGCGGGAGCGCTTTATTTGGCGCATCAACAGCGAATCCCGTCGCTTAAAAATGATGATAGAAAGCCTGCTAGATTTTACCCGGCTTGAAGGGGGTCGGATCGAAATTTTGATGCGGCCGTGCGATCTAAACAATCTCATTATCGACGTTTTAGACAGTATGGAGCTCGAAGAAGCAGCCCGCTTTGAACTTGATCTCCACAACGAATTGCCGCAGGCATCGGGCGATCATGAGCGACTGCGGACCGTTATCCGCAACCTGTTCGAAAACGCCCTGAAATACGGGGCCCCCAATCAAAATATTTTAATTTCGACCGAAACCGATCTTCAAAACCGGGCAGTTGTGTTTTCTGTAAAAGATGGCGGTACAGACCTGCGAAATATTGACGGTCAAAAATTATTTGAGCCTTTTTACAGGGTAGATAGCGGATACAGTAGAAGCTCAAACGGTGTAGGTTTAGGCTTGGCGATCTGCCGCGGCTTTATCAATGCACACGGCGGCGAGATCTGGTTTGATAGTGATCATCAAGGCACTGAGTTTAAATTTTCATTGCCCATCCTTCAAGCCAAGGAAGAAATAAATGGATAAAAACCAAACAATTTTAGTGGTCGATGATGAAGCCGCGATTCGCGAATACATTTGCGAAAATTTAGAAGTGCGCGGATACCAGACGATTCAAGCTGGCTCGGGCATGGAAGCGATGGCCCACTTTCAGCAAGCATCGGTCGACTTGGTGCTCTTAGACATCATGATGCCCCACATGGATGGTTTTGAAACCTGCCAGCGGATTCGTAACCGGTCTGATGTGCCGATAATCATGCTCACTGCGTTAGAAGATGAACAAGACAAAGTACGCGCATTAGACTTGGGAGCAGATGATTTTTTAAGCAAACCGTTTGGTATTAACGAGCTTTTGGCCAGATTTAGGGCGATATTTAGGCGGGCGGTGCGTGAGGACGCAGCACCAGACCAGAACCAAATTTTAACTTTTAAAGGATTAAGCCTGAATTTACAAACTCGATCAGTTTCGTTAGATGGCAAGCAGATCAAACTGACTAAAAAAGAGTATCAGCTGCTTGAATTTATGGTGCAGAATCTGGGTAAGACGAAATCACATCAAGAAATATTGCTGGGGGTATGGGGAGAAAAAGCATCGACTCAGCCTGAATATTTGCGCGTGTACATGGGGCGATTGCGAAACCGGATCGAACCGGATCCTTCACATCCACGATATTTGATTTCTGAATATGGAGCAGGGTATCGGTTTGGTGAACTTGAGTTTTAAACTAAGCTGACAGTTCAGGGGAATTGAGTCGCATTAATTTCAAATGCACCGCTTGTTCCCTGAAATCCTAAGATCACAAGAGTCAATCGGCCGGTCTGCTCCGGTGTGTAAATCACCGTTTCGTTTTCACCAGCACCTTTTTCGTCTACAGATAAAAGAACCCCTTCAGGACCGTAGATTTCAAGCACCCCATCTAATGGGCCAAACGATCGAAGCTCGATCAAGATCGGCCGGTTGGCCGTCCCATCTAGCTCGATTCGGCTCACCTCATCCGCAAGGATTTCTCCCAGTTCAAATATCCGCTCTGGCGGAAATCCAAAGAAATAATCCCCTTGCACAATGGCAGCCTCAGACCCAACGGTTGTTACCGATAGTGTGTATGAAACCCCATCGGCCGGGAGCGGCACGAGGTAGTAGTTTTTTTCTGCCGTTTCAATCACAACCAGATCGTTAATAGGCTCTCCATTGGCTGCTTGCAGATCAATTACCGCTCCGTCGGTCACAGAATAAACAACGCTTTGCCCTGCAGGCGGAAAGGATTCTATTGTTGCTGATTGCCCAAACTGATATGGAACGCCCAAGCGTAGCTGTAGTGGCTCTGACTGGGCTAAGTTTAGTTCTGGTTGGATTGGGGGCAGATTATCAACCGGTACAGGAGCAGTTGGCGGCTCGATGTTGCTGTCGATCTGTGGCTCAGAACCGTCGGTGACAGGCCTGGTAGGAATTTCTAGGTCAACGGCCGGTGTAGGTTCAGGTTCTGGCGTGGGAGCCAGCGCAGCAAAGTTTGGCAGAGCGCAGCCAAGCAAAGGCAGCAGGGCAACGGTATAAACTAAAAACTTCCGGCCGTCTAAAAGCATGCCGGAAGTTTAACATCAATCAACAATTTGCCAGGGGTCAGGCGAGGTCTTTAGGGGATTTTTCATAGATTTCATCCACAGAATCCTCTTTGCGGAATTGGGCCCAAATCATGTAGCCGCCAATTAATATCAGGATGAGGGGCCATAATCGGCCGGGGAAGATTTGTTGCCCATTGCCCATTCACCATTGTTTATTGCCCATTTCCGGCCGACCTTAATTCAGCAAACAAAAAACTTGCCAAGCTACCCTGCTGCTGCTCAACATACCCCGTTTCCTCAGTGAGAATGGCCACCTTTTAATGGGCAATGGGCAACGCACAATTGGCAACTATCAATGTTAGATTCGTCTAACCGAGCTTTGCCCAGGCTTTTTGACCACACCGGCCGTATCTCATAAGACTATATGACGTGGTTTACACAGGGTGTGGGTCCGTGTATGATCCAAATCGCGGTACTTTTATCAACTGTGCCAACCGATTATGTACGAAATCCCACTTTTCCCGCTTAACGTTGTGCTCTTTCCGGGCATGCCACTACATTTGCATATTTTTGAAGATCGCTATCAGAAAATGATCAACTGGTGCATTGCCGAAGATCAGCCGTTTGGCATGGTGTTGGCCAACCAAAATAGCACGGTGCTGGGGGCTAACGGTGCACCGGAGCCAAATAGAATCGGTTGTGCGGCCCACATCCAACAGGTAAAACCGCTGCGCGACGGCCGGATGGACATTGTCAACATTGGCAAAGAGCGATTTAACGTGGTCGATTTTAAATATGACCAGCCCTATTTGGTGGGCGTTGTGGAAGATATTGAGCTCCACAAAAACTTAGATAAAGAAGATAAAATTAAAGGGGCTTATCTAAAAAAACTTCTTAAAAACTATTTGAACGTATTGTCTACCATGGGCAATATGGAAATCAATTTAGAAGAGCTACCCAAAGAGCCGATCAAAACCGCCTATTTAGCCGCTTCGCTCATGCAAATCCCGCTGCATCAAAAACAATCGATCTTAGAAATAAACGATGCACAAGAGCTAATCGGCAAAGTTCATACAGACCTTCGGCATGAAATTTCGATTTTGCGCAACATGCTCGATCCAAATGTCTCCCCCAACCAAGAAGGGCCTTTCTCTTTAAACTAGCACCTCGTTAAACAGTTGAAATTACCTACATCTTGGGACGGAGTTCTTATTGTTCTCCCCGTCAATAAGCCTCTACACTGATTTTTGGTCAAGAGCCATGCGCCTTGCCTGTGCAACTTTCCGAATCGTTTCAAGCATGATTGGGAGAGTCAATTTGCGACTATGTGTTATTTGAATTGAGTTATGACTATGCCAAATAAGATTGCTGAACCCGAAATACAAAACGAAGATGCAATTCAATCGCCGAAAGAATCAGACCTGCTTACCCCAGATATTTTGAACGGTAAGCCTCAGGCTGAATTTGAAAATTACCCGGCCGCTGTAAACGAGCCGGCCGAACAGCAAGCGGCTGACCCAAACCCGATCATGCCAAAAAGCCACCTTGAATACGTGGTGGTGATTCGGGCCTTGGCAATGGTGATTATTATCGCCGAACATGTCATATTTCCGCAGATTAATAACTACAACACCATTCATTCAATGGATTGGTGGATTGCGAGCAGCATGTATTTGATCGGCAAAACAGGCTCGCCCCTGTTCACCATGATCAGCGGCTTACTACTACTCAACCCGAAAAAGGCGGACCAACCTGTTGGTACATTCTTCCAAAAACGATTTATCAAAGTGTTGGTCCCCTTTGCCGCTTGGTCGGGCATTTACATGCTTTATCGGCTCTACTGGCTTGGGGAACAGCTCCCGGCCGATTACATCAAATATCTATTGATTAAAGGGCCCGTTTACGGCCACCTCTGGTTTTTGCAGATGATCTTAGGTCTTTATTTGGTGACCCCGATTTTGCGAACCTACATCAAAGCCGCCTCAAAGAAAAACCTCACCTACTTTTTGGTTGTTTGGTATGTCACGACCTCCCTCTTCCCCGTATTTGACCGATTTGTCGGGGTCGAGATCGGAATCCGAGTGGTGATTACAACCGGCTACGTCGGCTTTTTTATCTTGGGCGCTTATTTACGTGACATCAAACTTGAAGGGAAACAATTGCGTTGGGGCATGTATGCCATCGGATTTATTTGGGTCTTTTCCCAATTTATCGTTCATTTTGGCACAGTGGCAAACAACGGCAAGTACGACCACTTCTACGCGATGAATACCAGCTACAACATTATCCCTTTGTCGATCCTATGTTTCTTGGTTTTAAAATCAATCGATTGGATGGCCGTTTACCAAGCGATGCCTAACTTTAAATGGACGATCAAAAAGATAAGTGTCGCGAGCCTAGGCATTTATTGTGTTCACCAAATGATTATCGATGAGTTCCGCAATGGCACGTTTGGCTTTGTGCTTGATGAAACGTTTGCAAACTTTTTCATCAGTGTCCCAATTGTGACGGCCGTTGTGATGGTTATTTCGGCCGTCATCATCCTAGAAATGCAAAAGATTCCAATCCTAAACAAGATTGTCC